>VGOP01000005.1 GCA_016875875.1 Chloroflexota bacterium
CGCTGCCGAGGCTCTGAAGAAAATTGAAAGCCAGAAATACAACCTCATCCTGGCGGATATCAAGATGCCGGGCATGAGTGGCGTGACATTATACAAGCGTATTCAAAAGATAGATAAATCGCTAGCCCGGAGGGTGGTCTTCATCACCGGCGATATTATGGGCGCCGATACTGAAAAGTTCCTCTCCGAGACTAAAGTTGCCCATATTGACAAGCCTTTTGATGCTGAGCAGTTAAGCACAGAGGTAAAGCGCGCTTTAGCTGGCGGTCATTAGAAGGTAACGCTCGGCTGCACCTAAGTCCACTTTGTTTAGGGGCGAGTACGATAACTATCTGGGGTGTCCATCAAAGGTATTCAGCCCGGCTTATAAAGTTCCTTCTAATCGGTTAATGACCAGGCCGGTGGGCAATTTGGGGTAGAAGTAAGTTGATTTTCCCGGCATTTTGTCGTTGGCATCAGCGATTGCCTTAATGGTTGCCACTGGGATGGGATTCAACAGAAAAGCCAGTTGATGCTCACCGCTTTCCACCAATCTGTGAGCCTCTATAATATTTGGGATATAGGTAACACTGCTGCTTTTGTCGAGGGCCATAAGTTTGTCTATAACAAGGTGCTGAACAATGCTGACATCTAGCCTTTTATAGACTTCGGAATGCCCCTTAGGCATTATTTCCTTGAGTGCTGATGACTGGTGGAGTTTCAGGGCTAGAACATTGCTTGGCTCCATCCCTAAGACCCTTGTAATGGCTCCTCTTACCTCAGGCAAACCAGTTTCACCTAATGGGGCAGATTCCACTTCGAAAAGATTTTCCAAATGTTTTTTGAATTGAGCTATAGTCTTGGGAGATATGTCACGTACCAGACGGTGGACTGGCAAGACTGTGAGCCCGGGATCAAAGAAGGATACCAGCGTCATCATGACAAAATTGAAGGCTTCTTCACCGGTGCCAGACGAAGTTTCTCGTCGTCTTTCATCCCGATAAGCTAGTGCGGTTTCGTAACGGTGATGTCCGTCGGCGATATAAATAGGCTTGGAAGCTAGGAAGTGGCTGACTCTCTGGACGAATTCAGGTTCGTTAGCTACCCAGAGCTTGTGTGTTTCACCAGCTTCGGTAAAATCAATCGTCGGCTTACGACTGGCCTGTGAGGCTAATAACTTGGTAACTTTATGTCCTGGGTCTTCATAGAGGCCAAGGAGCGGACTGAAATTGGCGGCGCAGGCTCGCATCAATTCCAGGCGGTCGCTTTTAATCCCGGGAACAGTATTTTCATGAGGAAATATAATATTTTTCTCCCAGGGCTCCAGTCTGACGCAGGCCGTTAGGCCTAGACGCTTTCTTCTGATATTTTGATGGGTGAAGCTGTGTTCGTGAATGTAGAATGAAGGCACATGGTCAATCACCAAAACTCGGTCTTTTAGCCATTGATTGAAGGTAGCGCTGGCCCGGCTGTGTTTATTGCTGGTTTTCGTATCCTTGGGCAGCACCATCCCATGCTCGAGACGAATGACGTTGTACTCGCTTCTCTCATAATAGGCTTTCTGCTCTTCTGGAGAAATAACATCGTAGGGCGGGCAAATAGCTGACGCCATATCTTCGATAATTTCTTGATTGTAACGTGTGCCTTTAAAAGGACTGATCTCAGCCAAGTGTTTCCTCCGATTTATAGTAATTTCTCAAGACCATCCCGCCAAGCCTCCCCCATATGTTTTAGAGATAAGTTTATGTAGCCTTTCAATATCAGTCGTCTGCCACCTACTGTCCCAAGTTTTGTTGCTGCTATCTGATAATGAGCGGCGAGCCTCTCTAGTTTCCAGACGGATTTTGGTGCTATTGAGACTACAATCCTCGATTGAGCCTCACCGAAAAGAGATGCATCCAGTCTCCCTTCGGTCTCCCAGTCATAGCTAACAAAGCCGAGGCCGTTAGCTAGGCAACTCTCTGCCAGGGTAACGCCTAGTCCGCCTTCTGAACAATCATGGGCAGAATTTATGAGCCCTCGTCTGATTGCCTCCAGACAGCAGCGCTGCAACCGTTTCTCCATCCCTAAATCAATATAGGGGTTTCCCCTTATTATACCGTGAGCTAACTCGAGATATTCGCTGCTGCCAATACTGCTGTCAATGGTTTGGTTATCGCCCAGCAAAACCACAAAGTCTCCTTCATTTTTGAATCCAGAAGTGCAGTGTTTGGCTACATCATCGATAAGCCCGACCATTCCGACTACCGGAGTCGGATATATGGCTTCGCCTCTGGTCTCGTTGTACAGGCTGACGTTGCCACTGATAACCGGAATTTTCAGTTCTCGACAGGCTCGAGCCATGCCAGTGATGCACTCTTTCAGTTGATAGTAAACGTCGTCTTTCTCTGGATTGCCGAAGTTGAGGCAGTCAGTGATAGCCAGGGGCTGAGCCCCGCTGCAGGCCAGGTTTCTAGCTGCTTCAGCTACAGCGATAGCACCACCGAGGTAAGGATTGACATAGCAGTACCGGGCATTGCCGTCGGTAGTTAATGAGATGGCCTTTTCTGTCCCTTTAATGCGCAGCACTGCCGCGTCACTGCCGGGGAGCACCACAGTGTTGTTGCCCACTTGGTGGTCGTACTGGCGGTATACACAACGCTTGCTGGCGATGTTAGGCGATGCTAGCAGATGGAGGAGAGCCGAGTTCGCGTTCCTCCGCGATAAATCGGGAATTGAGGTGACATCAAAGTCTTGTAATTTGTTGAGCCACTCCGGTTTTTTAACCCGCCGTTGGTAAATGGGTGGTGAAGTCAGCAGATTTACAGGCACCTCAGCCACCACTTTTTTGCCCTCTCTAATTCTGGCTAAGCTATCGCCAGTCACACGGCCGATTGTATCTGAGTGCAGGTCCCACCGGTCAAATAGAGCCTTTACCTTGCCTTCATAGCCTTTCTTAACCACCACCAACATCCTCTCCTGTGATTCAGATAGCATAACCTCGTAAGGGGTCATGCCTTTTTCACGGCGTGGCACCTTGAGGACATCGATTTCAATACCGCCGCCACCCCTGGCAGCTGATTCCACGGCTGAGCTGGTCAGTCCTGCCGCACCTAAATCCTGCATGCCGGCAATCCAATCCGTTTCAGCTAGTTCAAGGCAGGCTTCTATGAGCAGTTTCTCCAGAAAGGGATTGCCAACTTGGACTGTAGACCTCAGCTCTCGCTCCTCCTCAAACGTCCTCGAAGCCAGACCGGAGGCACCATGGAGTCCGTCACGGCCGGTATCGGCTCCTACTAGAATCAGCAAGTTGCCTTCTCCGTAAGCTCTGGCCTTAACCAGTTTATCGGCTTTGGCAATGCCCAGACAAAGTGCATTTACCAGCGGGTTGCCTGCATAGCAATCGGCAAAATAGATTTCGCCGCCCACGTCAGGTATCCCCAGGCAGTTGCCGTAGCCAGCAATGCCGCCGACCACCCCGCCGAAAAGGTATCTGTTGTGAGCGTCGTTCAGAGTACCGAAGCGAAGCGAATTCATAAGGGCAATCGGTCGAGCTCCCATGGTGAAAATATCACGGACGATGCCACCTACGCCGGTGGCTGCGCCTTGATATGGTTCAATTGCCGACGGATGATTGTGAGACTCTATCTTCATCACTACCACCAGCCCATCTCCGATGTCCACCGCTCCAGCATTTTCCTCACCGGGCTTGACCAGTACCCGTTTGCTTTTGGAGGGCAGTTGCCTGAGCAAGGCTTTCGAATGTTTGTAGCCGCAGTGCTCGCTCCACAGCGAGCCGAACATACCCAGTTCGACCTCACTCGGCTCTCTACCAAGCTTTTCAACAATAAGCTGGTATTCCTTCTCGCTCAGCGCGACTTCATCGAGTATTTCTTTAGATACTGGCAATGATTGACTCCCAGATTAAGTTACCATCAGTTTTGTAGGGACAGACCTTCAGGTCTGTCCGCCATGTTATCTTCTCGGACAGGTCTAAAGACCTGTCCCTACATTTTGTCTCATTAATGGCATCTGATATAACCAATGATTGACTCCCAGATAATATTACCATCGGTACTACCGAGTAGCGGCTCACAGGCTCGCTCAGGATGCGGCATCATGCCTAACACGTTGCCCTTCTTGTTGATAATACCGGCGATGTTGTTCATTGAACCGTTAGGGTTTGCCGGTTCGGTTATCCTGCCTGCTGGAGTCGAATAGCGGAAGATAATGCGTCTATCAGCCTCCAGTTCAGCCAGTGTGTCATCGTCTGCGTAGTATCTGCCTTCGTAATGGCCGATAGGAATCTTGAGCACCTGCCCGTTTTGACACTTTGAGGTGAAAACTGTCGAAGTGTTTTCTGTCTTGAGATGCGTCCATTGACAGCGGTATTGCAGGTTGTCATTGGTCAGTAAGGCGCCGGGGAGTAGCCCTGATTCGCACAGTATCTGGAAGCCGTTGCAGATGCCGATGACCAGCTTACCTTGAGAAGTGAAATGCTCTAACGATGTCATCACCGGGGAAAACCTGGCGATAGCTCCAGAACGCAAGTAATCACCGTAGGAAAAGCCGCCGGGCAGGATGACGCAATCATACTCGGAAAGGTCTGTCTCCTTATGCCAGATATAGTTAACTTTCTGTTTCAGGATATCGCTGAGGGCATAATAACAGTCTCTGTCGCTCCAGGTGCCGGGAAAGATAATTATGCCGAACTTCATGATTATATATCCCGAAGAATAACAAAGATGGCGGCACTCTCTGCCGCCAACTATTATCTATGAGATAAGGGCGAAAATTCAATACCTAGGTGTTGCTCAGCAGCTCTGAGACAACCTCACTAACTTCTTGCCCTTGTGCTCTTCCTCTAAGCTGGGGCATAAGCTGGGACATAACTTTGCCCTTGTCCTTCGGGCTCGTTGCCCCCAGTTCGCTGATTACCCTACGTGCTGTGGCTACGATTTCTTCCCGACCCATCTGCTCGGGCAGATACTCTAGAAGGATTGCCAACTCCGCCTTCTCGTTAGCCACTAAATCTGGGCGGTTGCCTTTTTCGAAAGCCTCAATGCTCTCACGTCGCATCTTGGCTTCTTTATCTATAACAACTAATGTCCCACTGTCGTCTAAAGTTTTTTGCTGGGCAATTTCGGCGTTTCTTATACTAGCTAGAACCAGACGGAGCACCGAACAACGCCGCTTGTCCCTTTCCCTTAATGCCTGTTCTAGGTCAGTTCTAATTTTCTGAGCCATAGTCATCTTCTAGCTGCTCCTGGTGCTTTTTCGCCGTTTTGCCGCCTCCTTCCGCTTCCGCTTTACACTTGGCTTCTCGTAGAATCCACGACGGCGTGTTTCGCTAATGACACCTGCTTGTTGCACCTTCTTGGTGAAACGCCGTAGCAGGCTCTCAAAGCTTTCTCCTTGTGAAAGTCTTACTTCAGGCACACGAAATCACTTCCTTCCTAAACTAATTAAAAATACCTGCCCAACACAGGTAATCGGCAAAGACAAATTTTAACCCTTCTCCTTCGTAGTGTCAAGGCGAAGATCATAAAAACTAGCTGGGTGGTGTAAAAACTACATGCTGTGCTAATCAAAAGAATTACTTAACTGGATGCCACCGAGTTTGGGTTGGCATTTCAGGGTGACTGGGCATATAATAAGTGGCACAAAAATCTGACTAAGAGGAGGTAGCGATGGCTGTTTATCTTATGTTGACAACTCTCACTGGGGAGGGCAGAAAAAAAATGGAGGAGTATCCTGAGTGGCTTAAGGAGATTAATAAAGAAGTGGAATATATGGGGGTTAAAATACTGGCTCAGTACGGACTTCTGGGACAGTATGATTTCGTCAATATCGTCGAGGCACCGAGCGATGAGGTTGCCGCTAAATTGGCGATACATCTAAGCGCCCGAGGTGGCCTTCAGACCTTGACCTTGACCGCCATACCCCTGGATAAATTAATCGCCACGCTGAAAAAGAAATCAGAACCATTTTAACACGTTACTTTACAATCGCACTTGCATTCTTACTGTGGCCTGATTATCTGGATTTAACCTTTGAAGGGGAAATATTGAAAGGAGAGATAGAGATGACTGAGAACAAGAAGGTGCTGCTGGAAGTAGAGGACAAAGTGGCGATGATTACGCTTAACCGACCTGAAATTAGGAATGCCGTTGATGGTGGTGTGCTCGAGGGGCTTAGAGCGGCTGCCGAGCATATACTGTCTCAGACTGAAATCCGAGTTGCCATAATTACCGGGGCGGGCGACCGCTCTTTCACCTCTGGCTTGGATCTCAAGGCAGCCATGTCAGGCGAGGGCATAATACCTACCCATGCCGTTCGCTCCGAATTTGAAGCCCTTCAAATGGCGGGGCAAATTTACACCATATTTGAGACGCTTCCTGTACCTGTTATAGCGGCAATAAACGGCTACTGTTTGGGCATCGGCCTTGAATTGGCCCTAGCTTGCGATATCAGGCTTGCCTCGGAAACGGCTATCTTTAGTCTGCCCGAAGTGCAGATGGGCAGTATACCTGACGTTGGAGGTACGCAGCGCCTGACTAAGATTGTTGGCGCTGGGAAAGCTAAGGAGCTTATATTTACCGGCCGGAGAATAGATGCTGCTGAGGCTTTGAGGATCGGGCTGGTGCAGCATGTTTATCCGCTGGATAAGCTTATGGAGGAAGCCAGGAAACTGGCTCAGGAGATTGCCTCCGTCCCCCCGGCGCTAATCCAGGGCGCTAAAAGAGCCATCAATGTGGCTGTGTCTTATCCCCTGGATATAGGCTTATGCTACGAGGCAAGCACAGCGGTCAGCTGCCGGCAGGATATAAGGCAGGGTTCAGCTTCCCTCCTGGAGAAATCCAAATCAGCCTAGCATGACTGTTGAGCAATCATTCGTTTGTCAATGTTGTTACACAATATCAACAAGAGTGTTTCATTCGAGGTGGCATTGGTGAAATAGCGGCGTGCCGAATCATAAACTCGCGGTCGTCTCGGCATCTGTAACATAGAAAGGTACAATAACTGCCAGCAGGGGGTATTAAGATGACAAAGATAAGACAGAGGAAACTACAACAAGTTCCACAGAGCTTGGTAACAGGTGGTCAGTTCAATTTCGGCACCTTTAACCGCCAGTTTCGGAGGGTGAATCCGCTCGACGCTGAAAAGCCCTTGGGTATCTGGTTACCCAAGCCGTTGCTCAACTTTAGGCTGAAGGAGTGGCAGGCATTCCAGCTTGGTAATAGCAGATGGTTCATGCTTGCAGTGCTATACAACGCCAAGGTCTCTGCGCTGGCTCAGTTTATTGCATATGATAAGGAGCGTAAAAAGAAATACTTTTTCCAAAAAATGCTGCCCTCGTGGAAAATAAAGGTACCTGATTCGTTGTGGGATGCAAGGCAAGCCTACCGTGATCAAGATTGCCTCATCGAGTTGGTGAGCCAGCTTGGTAGAGGGCGGTTCTATATAGACGTACAGATACGTGGTTACAAGGGGCTGCCTGATGTTGCGGCACATTTCGAAGCATTTCATGATGATGGGCTGGTCGAACCGATAGTGGTTTCTATTCCATTCGGTAAGAACAGGGGAATGTACTCTCACAAATGCCTCATGCCCATGCAGGGCGGCCTCTCCATCGGGGATGAGAAGGTCGAGTTTTTACGCCAGGAAAGTTTCGCTATTATCGATGATCACAAGGGGTTTTACCCTTACGTGATGAAGTATGACTGGGTAACTGCTGCGGGCTTCGATGACCGGGGGCGATTAATCGGGTTTAACCTGACCGATAACCAGTCCATAGACCCCGAGAAGTTCAACGAGAATTGCCTGTGGCTTGATGGTAGGCTGGACTTACTACCGCCGGTGAAATTTAGCAGGCCAGACGGGGTTGAGGGCGACTGGTTGATACGTGACAAGTACGGCATGGTGGATTTAGTTTTCAAACCTGTCACCATGGGCGTGATCAACATGAATTTCCTTGTCCTGAAGGTGAAATATAGGGGGCCATTTGGCTACTGCAACGGATTTATTAAGGACCGGGCGGGTAATAAGGTGATGTTAAAGCAATATTTCGGTATGGGTGAGGAGAAATATATCCGGGGATAATTGTAGTTGAGACCTGCTCCAATTTACCCGATGCAGAATTTTACCTTCGGTGTTTATACAGTTCCTAATGTAATTTGACCGGGAAAAGGCAAGTTTGAAAGGAGAAAAAATAAACATGGGCATAGCTGATAGAGACGAAGTAAAGCAGATTTTTGAATATCCTATCCTAGAAGCAATAGCCCGACGGAGGTCGCGTAGATTTCCGCTTGGTTGTACTTTGCCTGATGGCGCCTTGCAGCACGCTTCTCAGAAGCCGCCTGTACCGCTGAATGACATCGAGACAGCTATACTTTGCTGGTCGGGAGCGGGGATAACCGGGGCAATTACCGGTGACCTTTCTACGAAAATAGGCGGCAGCGCATTTGGCACCTGGGTGGGAAGAGCTACGCCTTATCCGAGTAACGTACCTAATGCTAAGCTGTTCTTCACCAACGACAACGGCACCTTTGTTTATGACCCCAAAAAAGCGACTAAACCTGTGGAAATAGACGCCGAAGCCGACAGGGAAAGGATAATGACCTACTACAAGGAGGATTGCGTTAAAGTGCTGGATGAGAGGGTGGAGTTTGTGCCCAGAGCCCTCTTAGGGGTCATGCACTGGAATACTAACCAGCCGGGTACCACCGTTTTTATTCCCATTATCGACCAGTCGGAGGAGTATATTAACTTTTTACTCGCTATCTTCGCAGTCGAAGGCTATGGTTACAAGTTATTCGATGATATGAAAGGACAGTCAGCAGGGCTGCAGGAATGGATTGACGCCGGCAAGCTGAAAGGTCCTCAGGTTCCTCTGGCGTCATTTGAAAATAGCCTGATGCTGAGCGACTTGGCTCCGGCGTATTTGATACTGGAGAATATACATCTTGTCGCTGAAGCCATGGGGCTCGGCTCGGTGATGTTTGGCGGTTACACCGGACAGATAATGCTGGGCATCACGCCGATGAGCAAAGGGCTCGGTTTCCGAGCGCAGATAGGGAAAGACGGCAGGCCTAATCCTGTCGGTCTGGATAAAATTTACGAGGCTTATTGCCCGCCTTATTACAAAGATATGAACGAGGCTGTGGACGCCTTCGTTGACAAGAAGTTCGGTAGCGGTGGTTCCCATACTGCGGAATATAAAGGAGCTACCTCATTCAAAGATTGGAAGACGATTCAGTCGGACTTCAACATTCCATCCAAGACGTCTATAAACCAGGTTAAGTCAATCTGTACTTATGTTTATGAGACCTACGGCAGATTTCCAGCCACCATCGATACAAAACTGCTGCCGGTCTGGCTCCAAGTCCATCATCTAGACCTGGATTTCTACGATAAAAACTTTGCCAAGGGAATAGTGACCAAAGAGCAGAGACAGCACATGCAGCTCTGGCACAAATAGCGGTTGCCTAAGTAGCTATTCAAACTCGTTCTTGGATAGTGCTGTAAAAACGATAGCTGCTATCCCCAAGACCCAAGAGGGAAAGAAGGCAGCTATAGAGCCGGCAAGTGCCATGCCCCAATTTTTCCTCTGCAGTGCGTAGATGCCGCCCACTATAGCTAGTATTCCCACTATAGCCAATGGTATAGCCAGTCCCATGAAAAGAGGTGGTAAGAACCTAGGCACGTCTGGTATCATTCTCATGACACCGCCGCCAATAGTCAGGCCACAGACCCCGATGAGGCCTAAGCTACCAGCAACTATGTCCAGAATTCCCGCTGCCATTGGCATCCATGTCTTTTTGCCTGCCATTTGTTACCTCCTTCGTTTAATTATTCTTGGTGTGATTGGTGTTTCCAGTTTCTAATAATACTATTTACCACAAGGAGCTTAGAATGTCCAGTGATTGTACTTGTCCAATGTGTTACTGACACTTCGCTTACTTGCATTTAGCCTGTAGTGGCGGGGTTTTAGTCCCACCTCGCTCAGCTACAATTACGCTAAAGGGAGTGTGGGGGGCATTCTGTTTTGGTTTAGGCGAGTGTATAATCATTGCAATACAGAAAGGAGAGCAATGCGAAGAATACGCAGGGCAAGAGGATGTCGGCCTAGGATACTCATCAACATAATAATAGCGATAGTTGTTATCGGCATAATATGGTTTGTGCTCACGAGATTCCTGTGTAGATGACGGGAATTTAGCTGTGCCAATCCGCCACGAGTGTGCAAAACCATTCACTATTGCCTATATATATTTTAATGTAGCCCCGACCCTTTAGGGTCGGGCTTTAATTCAAGAACGCAGTCTTGAACCAACTCCAGAGCTCTGCACCGTTCAGTTCCCAAATGTACAAGTTTAAGCCTTCATTTTCCGCTAGATTCCTTGATTGCCTTACAGAATCCAGAACCTTCTCAGCATCTTCCTTGGGTAATGGAGTAGGGTAGGCGTTCTTATAGACCAAAAAATATTTCTCGAATTGATTCTGCACATCCTCGGCGCCTAAGGCAGCTGCTGAGTACCTGATATACAACATTCTCTCGGGCCATATACTAGGTTCATAACCATCTTTTTTTGCCGCTTCTTTAAAATCACTAAGTATGTTCAGGAATTTGGCATAGTTTTTGTCGTAGGAGAAGGTATAGAGCAAACCTTCCTTGGCCAATGTTGGATTGGGATTTAAGAAGTATCCAACAATAGGAATTCGTACCGTTTCGCCAGCAATTTGTACACTCATCAAGAAGTGTGCGTCAGCATAACTTTGACTAATCTTGCCTAAGTCATTCTTGACTATCATTTTTCCGTCCAGTTCTGGCTATACTCGTCTATATCTGAATAATATGAAGTGATGAGTGGCAGGTTGGTCTGCAGGGCAATATTGTAGGCTTTTTCAGCGATTATATTAGCGTTTTCGGCAGCGGCCGAAGCCTTTTCAGAAGCGGTCGTAGCTTTATCCGCAGTATCTGATGCTTGGCAGCTTACCTTCCAGCTGCCAATAGCCGCAATGGCTAATACACACGTTGCAATTATGTATATTTTTTGAAGTCTATTGCCGTTCATTGGGAGTCGGCGCCACTCCTTTCATTATAACACATATGATACATTCCAAAGATATATCGCACTTGCCTCTATGAAACCATTCGCTAATAACTGTTAATTTGACGTGTATTGGTTTGGTGGGTTAACCTAGCTTTGTAAGCAAATGAATATGACATCAGTGCCGCTGCTTAAAGCTCTAGCTGAGGCTGGAGTTGGCTCCAGAAGGCGGATTGCTGATGCCATTAAAAATGGCCGGGTGGAAGTGAACGGCGAGCCGGTTGAGAACTTCCGCCATCCGGTGAATCCGGAGACTGACCGCGTCTCGGTGAATGGCAAAATGGTTGACCTTGAGCCAAGACGCACAGTCTATCTAATGGTCAATAAGCCAGCGAATATCCTAACAACTACCAGCGATGAGCGAGGCTGCAAGACGGTTCTGGATATCCTGCCTGAGAAATATCGCCACCTGAGGTTATATCCCGTGGGGCGTCTGGATAAAGACAGCACCGGCCTCATGCTCCTGACCAATGATGGTGACCTCACCTATAAACTCACGCACCCCAGATTCGAGCACGAGAAAGAGTACCTGATTCACATAGAAGGCAGGCTTAAGCCAGACGAGCAAAGAAAGCTGGAAAGGGGCGTTGAGCTTGAGGATGGCATGACCTATCCCGTGGTCGTTAAAGAGATGAAAGCACCACCGCCGTTTAACTACAGCATAACCATGCACGAGGGCAGGAAGCGGCAGGTGCGCCGCATGCTGGCAAACCTCGGTTACCAGGTGCTGGCACTCAAGCGCATAAGGATGGGCAGTCTCACACTGGGCAACCTCAAGGAAGGTGCCACCAGAGAACTAATCCCTGAAGAAGTCCGCGCGCTCTTAGCTGCCAAGCCACCAAAATCCGCAGGCCAAGGTAGAACATAGCCATCCGCCGCTTTTCTTTACCAAAAGCCGTCGCATTAGTATCGCATCTAAACAAAAAGGCTTTCATTTACGTTCTTATGTTTGTAACGTGGTGCATTGGCTTCAGAGGCAGCTAAGCTTATTTAATGGGTGCAAACTGAGAGCGAGTACGGATATGGAACATATAGTAGCGTGTCCAACGTGTAACAAACCAAACAGGTTTGGTGAGCCATTATGTGGGTTTTGCGGTCAGAATTTGGCATATAGATGCGCTCATTGTCATGTTGATATTGACCCAAGCATGACTTACTGTCCGCATTGTGGTGAAACGTCATTAGTATGGTCAATTGAGCAAAGTCTGGCAAATGATGAGCCATCCGAAAAACCGGATTTTGTCCTGGAACTTAATTGACCTGGTGTACCTCCGCACAATTTCACAACCATAAAACCACTCACTAACAAGCTGTATCCTTATTAGTATCACAGCGAATCACTTTATCTCATATATTGTTGGCGGTTTTTCACCGCTGTTATTCGGTTATCTATCAGGCGAGTATGTTTTAGTTTCGTCTTGCCTGGCAATCAGCACCATAGTTTGGATTTACTTGGGTACTATGATTTCTACAGCATCAACATAGATAATTGGCGTTGGCGGAGGTTCTGGCCCTCCTGTCGTTACATCTGCGGCTGGGTTGCTTTCCCCGGAGGGGCTAATAGTCAGAATATGGTCAGCATATATTAAATCTGTTGCTATGCTTGTGATCTTGTTTTGAGGGGTAGCTGCGTATGCATCAATACTTGGATAATCCTTGCCGTCAATCTTGATATCGGTTATACCGCAAAAGGGAGCAGTTACATGTACTAGGGAAATACCAGTTCCCTTAAATTTAATATCAACTTTGGGAATAGCAACACCGCCATAGCCTTGAAAAGTTATAGCCCAAGAGCCACCACTTGCCCGTTCGTCTTTATCTCTCCGCCATCCTTCGTCAAATTTAAATGAGGGGTCAGTTTCTTCAATGCGTATTTTCTCGTAGCTGGGTGCTGGAGCGGGAGGTGAAACGGGCTCTGTTTCGGGTTCTTGTGACTCAGTGGTTGGAGGTGTTCCTGATGGAGGCAATGGACTTGGAGTTGATGCAGTACAGGAAATAATCATCAAGGCCGCAGTCAACATGCAAGCCACTGCCACATAAGAAAAAGCTTGTTTCACTTGTCTTTTACCCCCTTTCTGATGCTTTAACATTCTATATATAATAAATTCATTTGGCAAGAATGCACGTAAGCCTCGGTTTCATATCTGATGGCTGTACCGTCGGCAAACTTGGGCAAGAAACTGGGGCATTATTGGGTGGTCTTAAACTTAGATTACAGGAGAAAGAGAAAGCCGAAACAAAGAAGAATCAAATGGTAAAAGTCATGCAGATTGTTTAGTAAAACAGAAAACCTATAGCAGTCAATTGCTCACTATTGCCCAATTCTAATATAATATCGGCTGGATGCCAGCGTAGCTCAGTGGTAGAGCAGCGGTTTCGTAAACCGCCGGTCGTCGGTTCGACTCCGACCGCTGGCTCCACAGCTTCAAAAATGCCCCACAAGGGGGTTTTGTCCACAAAATGAGGTGAGCCAAAGATGAGAAAATGGGGTTATGGCATAAACTCAATCCACATGACAGCACAGATTCACACCGAAGAATCTTCATGGTGGGTATTTGCCTTAGACAGGACTATCGAATGGCTGTGTGGCATTATCCCCCATATTCGCTTTCCCAAAGTCAAAATGAGGCTTAAGGATGCTGAAGAAATTGAATTCAATGATGGGAGCAAATGGACAACACTGCAGGATTGGTACGGCAATACAAGCCACTTCTTCCATCTGCATGTTCACCTTCCAGTGTTCTATTTCTGTCAAAGAAGGATCAAATTTAAATCTATAGAAATTGATTACGACCGGGCCAGAGAGATGTTTTATGAAAGCGATAAGAAATTTTGGGATGAGGTAGTTGCATACGCCGCCGAATAAACCAAAACGATCCTTTCCCTTCGCATGGGAGTCAAAACAAACAGACTAACCTACTGAGTCCACCTGCGCTGTAGCTACCTTACCCTTGCCCCTTGGCTTCAAGGTGATGTGCAAGTCAGCATCCAAAGCTTTGGCAACATCTGCAAGCGAAGCAAGGGTCGGGTTTGCCTCACCCCTCTCTAGCCTTGAGATAGCAGCTTGTCCCGTTCCTATCTTAGCAGCCAACTCTTCTTGACTCAGTTTGAGTTCCATGCGTCGCCTTATAATCGACTCAATCAACTGGAACTCTGGCCCCAGTGCCTCGTATTCCTTACGGAATTCATGGTCAGCCAAGAACTTCTTCTTTACGTCCTTATATAGTCTCATGTTTCTTCCCTCCAATAGCTACTTAAACCTTGATTCGTAATCTTGCTTCCTCCTCCTCGCCTTCTCAATCTCTCGCCGTGGTGTTTCCTTCGATTTCTTGCTGAAAACGTGAAATATGGCCAATCGCTTGCCTTCATAAGGATAAAAGAAAACACGATAATAACTCCCCGCATGCAAGACCCTCAATTCAAAAAGGTCATAACCCTCAAGCTTGGTTATATAATCCCTCAAATCGCTTAGTCCGAATTTCTCCAGTAAGTCCAGCCATTTAAATATTTTTGCCCCTGCTTTCTTAGGGAAACGAGCAATATCATCTTCAACCGGAGACTCACCTCTCTCCGTGACGTAAAACTCTAAGCTCCAATTCATTATCACTCAGTATGACATATATATCATAATTTGTCAATCCTCTTAAGTCCACCTACAACTGTCGGCGCTAACTCAACCCTGTCTCTGTTAATAGTTGAAGAACCTATACCGGAATTACTTTGAATTTCCCGCCATTTTTCGCTATAATTTCCCCGAAATTGACCAGGAGGTTAATACCCTAACCACGCAAATCAGGGGCGGAACTGTGAAGCTATTTGGTGGCGGAAACAGTCAAAATCAAATCTAGACTTCGTAAACCGCCGGTCGTCAGTTCGACTCCGACCGCTGGCTCCACCGAAATCGGAAGGCAATTTCAGTCGTTTCCTTATTCCTGCCCTGTGTTCTAGGCAGATAACAAGTTGAACATTTAGACTATAGACATGAAACGAGAAACTTGGCATCAATTAGCCATGACAGAGAAATGTGAAACCAGTATTAATGGGCAGGCCATCACATATGCAGTAAAGCGAAGCCTTAGGGCAAAACATGTCCGGCTAGAGGTGAGACGAGAGACGGGGCTTACAGTAGTTGTTCCTTATTATTACAAGATTGGGCAACTACCTGGACTTTTAAAATCGAAGGAACGATGGATTTCAAGTAACCTGGCAAGATGTAGCCAGCTCAAAGCGCTTTCTGCAGAGAAGGAACTCAGGAGTGGTGATACCGTCCCGTATCTTGGTCGAGACTTGAAGTTGGTCAAGCGGGAAAACCACAGTGGCGTTGGAGGTGTAACGCTAGAGGGAAATACACTGGCAGTGAGCAACGAATTGTTCAAAAATGGTGTTTTGGAATTGGCTTTGGAACAGTGGTATCGGACAGAGGCTACTAAGCTGATAAGCGAGAGAATAGATAAACTGAGCTCTCAGATGGGCATTAGCTACAAACGAATTGTCATACGAGGTCAAAAGACCCGTTGGGGCAGCTGCTCTCATAAGAAAAATCTTAGCTTTAACTGGAAACTAATAATGGCGCCGGAACCTGTGGTCGACTATGTCATCATCCATGAGCTTACCCATCTGAAAGAGATGAATCATTCAGGGAGGTTCTGGGAACTGGTAGCTCAGCACTGTCCCAGATGGCGAGAGTATAAAAAGTGGCTCAAACAACATGAGGCAGACCTTACTACCAAGCTCTGTGCCTGGAAATAGTCATGATTGTACATTATGCTTTTTTGCGTGGGAAAAGAGGACCTCTTATCTCTGTGGGGTGAAGCCGCCTGGCTGCCCTCTAACAGGAACATTACAAAGCTGATGGTGGTGGCCTCTATGTCTCTGGCTTCTCCAACATCTCCTTCATCGGTATCCAGTAGTAGTCACGCCATCCTTGCGCGATGTCCTGGTAATGTTCCTCCGGGACTTCTGTCTGGGTGAAAGTGAGTCGCGTTACGCCTTTAATTTCTTCGAGTATGAAAGTAGCCTGTGAATAGTGGCCTTCCGGCCAATCGCTGTATCGCCACGATTGAATAATCTTATGGTCCGGCACCAGCTCAAGATTTACCCCCTCGATATCACCCTCGTAAATGCTGAATTTGCTGCCCACTTCTCTGCTTATTTGCGCTTTCGAACCGGTAAGCTGTGAGTGTTTCTTCGAATCCATGAGAGTCTCGTATACCTCATGCGGAGTAGCTTTAAACGTCACTGTCTGGCGAATTGTTTTTGTCTTCATTTTGCTTATTTCTCCTAAGCTAACTTCTGCGCCTACCTAGCTTGTATAAATTGTATCATCAATAAATAGCATCAAACAGTTCGTATTGTTGCTCTGCAGGCCAGCAAAAGTCACCCCAGGTAGTCTACGAACTTGCGGCTGTGTCTGGGATGGCGCAATTTTGCCAGTGTCTCTTTCTCAATCTGTCTTATCCGCTCCCTGGTAAAGCCTAGTTCTGTGCCCACCTCTTCGAGAGTTCGGCAGCCTTCGCCGTCCAAACCAAACCTCATCTCGATGATGCGGCGTTCGCGGGTTGATAGTGAAGCAAGTGTCTTTGCTAGTTGCTCCCTGAGTAGGCCACTAGCAGCTTCGTCAGCGGGCTTTGTTAATGCCTGGTCCTCGACGAAATCGCTAAGTTGCCCTCCTTCATCACCTATGGGTGTTTCAAGGGAAATCGACTTGCTGGCATTCACCTGAAGTAACAACTCCAGCTTTTCGGGCGAAATTCCCATTTCAGAAGCCAATTCCTTGCTCGTCGGTTTTCGGCCGTACTTTTGGTATAACTTCTGACGTATCTGTACCAGCCTCGTCATGTTATCAGCCATGTGTACCGGTATTCGTACGGTGCGTATTTGTTCGGAAATAGCTCGGCTTATTGCTTGTCGAATCCACCAATGCGCATAGGTGCTGAATTTGTAGCCTCGACGATGATCGAACTTCTTAACAGCCCGCATTAGCCCGATATTCCCCTCTTGAATAAGGTCAGCCAATGGCATACTCCCAGCCCTATACTTTCTGGCCACGCTAACCACCAGCCGTAAGTTGGCTTGAATCAAATGGCGAGTTGCCTGGCGGGCACTTTCTCTTATTCGCTCGAAGTGAAGACCTATCTCCGGTTGAAGCCTCTCTAGCTCACCTTGAAATCCTGGCGAATCCACTTTCTGCTCAAGCTCGGCTGGTGAGCTTGCTCTCACCAATCCTACTATAACGTCCCATGGAATCAGCCGACTATCGAGGGACAGCTGAACTAGCCCCGGCGTGGTTTGAGCCTCACTTGCTCCGATTACGAGTGCTATGGCACTAGATAGTTGTTGGTCTATATGGCCATCAATTGCGCCTCGCAAGTTCGGATGCAACACCGTTTTTGCTATTCCTTCAGTCGACTGAAGGTTAAGATGCTGACACAGCGCCTCGAAAAGCGAGCCTGATTTAGAGAGACGCTTCATCAGTTCAAGCAGTAAATCAGTTTCTGATGGCGGAAAGCCATGTTTAGCAACCAACTCTTGCTCAAGCTGAGACAGATATTTACCATCCTCTATCGAGCTGCCAAGCGTTTTTTCCTCCTTAGCATTGAGAAGAGGGGTTTGGCCGCATTCAGCGAGATATAAATTTATAGGATCCCCAAAAGGTTCGATTTCTACACCTTGAGAAACGCTCTTAACCTCAGGGAATTCTTCCTCGTTATCAATCCCCAAACTAGCCATATGTAACTCCTCGTCGGAGAGGAGTTGCTCTATATCTTCAACGCTCTTTAAGACCATTTGTATCTCCCGCTAACTTTGCCGTTCCTCACCTTTTCATGACCTCAAGCATATAGACCTGTATAATTTCGCATGGACGGTGTAAAGAGCCGAAACTTGTGCCGCTTAAACAGCGACTACCTCTTTAACTTCAGGCACTTGCTCTTTAAGCACTCGTTCGACGCCATGCCTCAATGTCATTGATGCCATAGGGCAACCGCCACAGGCGCCAGTCAACCTTACTTTGACTATACCATCGCTGGCGTCCACAAGTTCCACGTTACCACCATCCGCCGCCAGGCTAGGCCTTATTTGATTCAGAACTGCTTCCACTTTCTCGCGCATGCTATGTCTCCTCTCTGTTCGTTATTAGACCAAATCCTTTTTCTTCTCTTCGTACTCTTTCTTACTTATCTCACCCTGCGCATATCGCCTCTTGAGCACTGCCAGAGCTGAGTCTGTTGCCGAAGAATCACAGTACCTTTGGTTGTTTAGACCACGGACCAGGGCCACGATTCCCCAGATAATCAGCCCCCAGAAGAGAATCATCGCCAGAGGCATAAACCATCCCCATCCTAATCCTCCCATCATCCATGGTCCCATCATGCCCCAGCCGGTTCCTCGCCATCCCGAAATACCTCCCCATACCAGGGGAAGCACTATCAGAATTGCCAGTACAACACCACCGACAATAATGCCTATCCTAAGATTCTTGTTCATAGTTCACCTCCAATTTCTACTATAGAGATTTTAGCCCAAACCAAAATCACTGTATGCGACTTTTATCTCATTAAACAGAAATAGCCAAAGAAGGGACAATGGAAAGTGGCGGGGACATTTATAGGTGGTATCTCAGCTTGACCTTAGGATTCCTCAATAACTATTTCGAATGGGAAGCTTAATGCCCCAGTGAGGCAAACGGCTTCGCAATCAATGCACCAATCGCACTCCTTTGTGGCAATCAAAGTAACAACGTTGTCAATCAGTACTAGGGCACCGCATTGGCATACGCTAACACATAAACCGCACCCGTTACACTTTTTGGGGTCTATCACAGGCAGTTCATTCATTGCTGTGAATATCCATTTTTAATATTTTAATGATGGAGGCCATCTTTGTATGTGACCTTTGTCTCACGAAGGTGCCTCCATTATCTTTTTCAGGATTTCTTTGTTGGTAATTATTATTCGATGGCGATCAAACTTGATGGCACCTTCCTGTTCTAGAGTTTTGAGCGACCTGCCAACTATCTCCCGGACGGTACCTGCCATAGCTGCCATGTCCTGCTGGGTGAGCCGCTGCCCAGTTCCTGTTCCATCACCGGCGTACTGGAGAAGTATCTTGGCTATCCTGCCGATAACATGTTTGAAGGACAAATCCTCCACCAATGATAGAAGGTAACGTACCCGACTTGCCAGTATTTTGATGACATTCAAGGCTACATGTGGGTGATCCCGAAGGATAATCTCCAGGTTGCTCTTTCTTATTCCGTAAAGAACGACAGACCCCATGGATTGGGCAGCAGCGGGATTTGGGCCGCCATCAAACGCAGCGACATCGTTAAACGAGTCGCCAGGGCGTGCGATATTCAGGATCTGCTCCTTCCCCTCAGCGGAGGTCTTCAGAACTTTCACCACGCCTGAGACGACAAAATATAGCACCTCATCCAATTCGCCTTCGAGCAGGAACATCTCTCCCCTCTCAGCCTTTTTCTCGAAGAAGAACTTGGCGACTGAATCAAGGTCAGTAAGGCTGAGGTCAGAAAAATATGGAGTGCGCTTTAGGAAATCGGTTTGAATAGCCATATCCTGATAACTAATCCTAGTTACAATGTATGTTTTTGTCAACATTGCTGATGTGCGGTGCTGGTCGGTTTTTGTTGATAAAAACGAATCTAAATAAAGGTGAGTTTAATGGATAAGTCTCAATGAATTCAAGATTTTTAAAAGAAATAAATTCAATCAGCTAAGACCGACCAGAACCCAAAATTGCATTCGAGTGCTTTTCTTGAGAGTATGACTTGACAAGTATAGTATAATTAAGTAAATTTACTCGGTATAATTAAGTAAATTTACTCATCAATCCCGTTAAGCGATTTCTTGTGGTTCAAGTTCTTCTGAGGTTTTGTTTTTGAAGGGGCAGGATAGGGTCAAGCTTAAAGTCCAGGGCATCGGTTTGCAGTTTGGGCGGCTCCGTGCTTTGGATGATGTTGATATTGAGGTCAGAGGGACGGAGATATTAGCTATTATAGGCCCGAATGGCGCGGGGAAGAGCTGCCTCCTTAACTGCATAAACGGATTTTATCGCCCTCAAGAGGGCGATATTCTTTTTGAAGGAAAGAATATCACCAGACTGCCAATCCACAAAATTGCCGAACTGGGCATCTCTCGGACATTCCAGAACATCGAACTCTATACGGGGTTGACCGTTTTGGACAATCTTATGGCAGCTCGACATGTTCGCATGAAGCAAGGGGTATTGGCAGGTGCTCTGTACTTCGGCCCGGCCTATCGGGAGGAGATGGAACACCGCAAAGTAGTCGAAGATATAATAGACTTTCTCGAAATGGAACCAATAAGGAAGAAGGTGGTGGGGCTTCTTCCCTACGGAATGAGGAAGCGGGTGGAATTGGGCAGGGCTCTAGCTTTGGAGCCAAAGCTGCTTTTGCTTGATGAGCCTATGGCGGGGATGAACATAGACGAGAAAGAGGACATGGCTCGCTTCATTATAGATACTATAGAGCTTCGGCAAATTCCCATTGTCCTTGTTGAACATGATATGGAAGTGGTTATGGATATTGCTGATAGGGTGGTTGTCCTCGATTTCGGGCATAAAATTGCCGAGGGCTTTCCAGATGAAATAAAGGTCAATCCTGCGGTTATAAAGGCTTACTTGGGTGAATAGGAGGGTATAAGAAGTGGCTGTGCCCGTTTTTGATACTGCTGCTAAATATTTAAAATACAACTATGGAAAATGGGGCGATAAGAAAGTAGCCTTACGCGTAAAGGATCGGGGTATCTGGCAGTCGTATACCTGGAAAGACTACTACGAAAAGGTGAAGTACCTCTCACTTGGCTTAATCAGCCTTGGCTTGGAACGGGGTGATAAGGTGGCGATTCTGGGGGAGAATAAGCCTGAGTGGTACTGTGCTGAGCTAGCTGCCGGAGCAGCCGGTGCCACTGTGACTGGCATATTTGTTGATTGTCTGCCTACCGAGGTTAAATTCTATGTTGAGGATTCTGAGTCTAGGTTTGTCATTGCCCATGACCAGGAGCAGGTCGATAAGTTTCTGACTCCATACAAAGATAGGGAGGGCAACGAGCATCCACCCCTTAAAGATGAACTGTCCTTGCTGAAGAAGGTCATTTTCTGGGATCCTAAGGGGATACTTGGCTTTGAAGGGACTCCTATTGGTGACTATGCCGACCCGATTCTGACGAGCTTCGACCAGGTTGTCGAGTTGGGCAAGGATTACGAGAAAAATCATCCCGGCTTATTTGAAGAAAATATCGAGAAGACTAGCGGAGATGACATAGGCCTTTTCATGTATACATCCGGCACTACTGGTTTACCCAAGGCTGCCATGCTGAGGAATAAGACTTCGCAATTGACCAACAGGGCGTGGAATTCGGTAGATAAGTGGCGACCTGACGAGCAATACGTCTCCTTCTTGCCACCGGCATGGGTGACGGAGCAAGGGCTTGGGGTAGGTGCCAACTTGCTTACGGGTATGGAGATAAACTTCCCTGAAGAACCGGAGACCGTACTGGAGAACATCAGGGAAATCGGGCCTGGTATCCTTTTCTGGGGGCCAGCCAACTGGGAAAGCGTCAGCCGGCTGATTCAAGCGAAGATACTTGACACCGCTGCGCTGAGAAGATTACTGTATCACCTTTTCCTGCCAGTGGGCTACAAGGTGGGTGATTTGCGAATAGCCGAGAAGAGGGTTAACTGGCTGTGGCGAGCGCTTTATGCTATTGCTGACATGGTAGTTTTCCGACAGCTTAAGGATAAAGTTGGCCTGTTAAAGGTCAGAATTGCCTACAGTGCCGGGTCGGCAATAAGCCCTGAGATATTTCGTTACTTCCAGGCCCTTGGCGTGAAACTCAAGCAGCTATACGGCAGCACAGAAATGGGTCTGGTCACCATTCACCCTGATGATGATATCCGGCCAGAAACCTGTGGTCCTCTCATGCCCGGGTATGAATGCCGACTGGCTGATGACGGTGAGATCCTGGTAAGAAGCGAGATGCTCTTCGCCGGCTATTACAGGAAGCCCCAAGCCACTAAGGAAAAATACTTGGGCGACTGGTATACTAGCGGTGATTTCGGCCACATCGAAGAGCATGGTCACCTCATCTGTATTGACAGGATGGACCACTTGAAGGAATTAAGCGGCGGTCGCAAGTTTTCGCCACAATTTGCTGAAATCAGGCTGAGGTTCAGCCCTTATATCAAAGGGGCCTTGATTGTGGGGAGCGAGGACAAGGATTTTGTCACCGCCATAATAAATATTGACTTGGACAATATGGGACGCTGGGCTGAAGCCAGGCGTATCCCTTATACCACCTTTACTGACCTGTCCCAGAAGCCGGAAGTGATTAATGTGATAAAGGGCGAGATATTGAGGGTTAATAGGCACCTCCCTGAATGGACGAGGATAAAGAGATTTGTCAATTTGCACAAGGAATTTGATGCCGATGATGCTGAACTTACCCGAACCAGAAAACTGCGGCGCGATTTTATCGAAGAACGATATGGATATCTGATAGACGCACTCTATGGGGATAAGGGTGAGTTGAAGGTGGAAGCTCCGATTACTTACCGCGATGGTCGGACAGGGACAATGCATACAAGCGTCAAAGTCAACACTGTTGAATAGAGCAAGATGAGCTAAAGGAGGAGAAGTGCAGTTTTTTCTGGAGCTAAGTCTCAATGGTTTGGTCATCGGGGCGCTTTATGCTCTGGTGGCACTGGCAATAGTCCTCGTTTGTAAAGCCACTGAGGTGGTGAGTCTAGCCCACGGTCAGTTGCTAGCCTTCGGTGCCCTGTTTTTCTATGTGGGCTATATATTGTTGGGATTGCCCCTCTGGGTAGGTTGGCTTGTAGGTTTGGCAATGGGCGCTGTTCTTGGATTTGCTGTCGAGCGCATTTGCCTGCGGCCGCTAATCGGTCAGCCACTTTTCTCGGGTTTCCTTATGACTTTTGCTGTATTCATGGTGCTTGATGGGATTTTCGCGCTCATCTTGAAAGGCGAGGCCTGGGGATTTCCTGACTTTTTGCCCAAGGGTAATATTACCATTGCCGGTTCTAGTGTGCCCGTAGGTGGTTTATATAGTCTTGGTATTTGTCTAGTGGTGTTCCTGTTGACGGTGCTCTTCTTTCGCTATACCAAGGTTGGCCTGGGGATGCGGGCTACTGCCGAGTCACACCAGCTAGCCCAAAGTGCGGGCATAAACGTCAGGACGATTTTTTCCCTTGTCTGGATTCTATCGGCGGTGGTGGCCGTTGTCGCCGGCGTCATGCTGGCGAGGTATTACGATATCCGCTTCATGTTGACTATGGTAGCCTTTAAGGGTCTGGTTGTAGCCATGGTTGGCGGTCTGGACTCATTGCCTGGTGCTCTTGTCGGTGGGCTCTTGTTGGGCTGGGTGGAAAATGTGGCTTCAGGCTATTTAGACCCGATTGTTGGCGGCGGTATTCAGGAGGTAGCGGGTTATATCATGCTTCTCCTCGTTCTCTTAGTTAGACCCTATGGTATCTTCGGCTTAGTCAGAATAGAGAGGGTGTGACATGCTTCCCTGCGGTACTTTCAACCAAGATTACGGCAGAGATACGGCGGTTATCAGGACAAGGCTGCAATGGATTATTACCATCCTAGCCCTTGTGGTACTGCTTACGTTTCCACTTTACGGCGACCATTATTTAATAGGCTTAATCAACAAGATGTCCATTACCATCGTCGCTGTGTTGGGGTTGCAGCTGATGATGGGTTATTGCGGGCTGATCTCATTCGGTCAGGTGGCATTTGTGGCAATAGGTGCCTTCACCTCAGCTATTCTCACTGCTACTTATGGTTGGCCGTTCTGGCTGGCGTTGCCGGTTTCAGGCATCGTTGCTGGGCTGGTTGGCATTGTCGGCGGTACCCCGGCTCTGAGGATTAAAGGCTTCTATCTCGCCCTGGCCACTCTGGCTATCCACTACATTGTCACCTGGCTGATATTGCATCTGAAAATCACCGGTGGTGTCGTAGGCTTACATGCGCCACCACCTACGGCGTTTGGTTTTGCTTTCGATACAGATGAAACGATGTACTACATTATTGTGCCCGTGATGCTGCTGATGACCTATTTCGCCAAGAATTTGGCCAGGTCAAGGATAGGCAGAGCTTTTGTAGCTATCAGGGATAATGACCTTGCAGCTTCGGTAATGGGAGTGAGCCTATTTAGATACAAATTAGTTGCTTTCTTCATCGGTTGTTTCTTTGCTGGCATCGCTGGCTCGCTGTTTGCTCACTGGATGATGTTTGTCCACGTGGAGCAGTTTCCGCTGGCTGATGCCGTTTTCTACATCGGTATGCTTATCGTTGGTGGCCTGGGGACAATAGTGGGGGTCTTCTTCGGCACTGTTTTTATCAGCTTGCTAATTGAAGCGGTTACCTTTGCCTCGCCGACGTTGACCGGGTGGTTCCCAGCTTTGGGCATTGCGCCGGCGGCAGCGCTAGGTGCCAGCGCCTTTGGCGTCATAATTGTGCTCTTCTTAATTTTTGAGCCCAGAGGGCTAGCCCATCGCTGGGCTATTTTCAAAGCATCCTACAGACTTTTCCCGTTTGCGTATTAGCTAATAGGGGATATAAAACAAAATAGATGGGAGGTTGGAAATGGGAAAGACAAAGTCTCTAGTATTCAGTGTTATTGTGCTCCTGATATTGCTGACGTTGTCGTCAGTACTTGGATGTGCCCCTAAGGTACCGCTCAAAGAAAAGGTAGTCACCTTCCTAGACCTGGCGGATTATACCGGGCCGATAGCTGGACTCAATGTTCCGGCTGCGACAGCGGCCGAGGATATGTTCAAGGAGGTAAACTCCAAGGGTGGTGTTGGGGTGAAGATAAATTATATCAGTGTTGACACTCGTTACGATATCGCCCGCGGTGTATCAGCCTATAAAAGGTATCGAACCGAGCCCAAGCTCATGACGGTGGTTGCTATTAGCACGGCGCTTAGCAAGGCTATCACACCTATGACAGCGAGAGACAAAGTAGTGCAGAATGTGACAGGCGATGGTGAACCTCAAGCCCGCCTCGGTTGGGTGTTCATCATAGGTGCTGCTTACCAGAATGCTTTTGGGGCCAGCATTGATTTCCTGTTAGAAGACTGGAAGAATAATGGTAAGTCTGGTATGCCTATTGTTGGCTACATGAATTGGGACAGCGCCTATGGCAGGGAGCTGCTGCGTGGCGGCCAGGAATATGCCGAGAAGCTTGGTGTAAAACTGCTACCGCCGGAGTTCTTTCCTACTGGGGCTCCTGACCACACTGTTTGGCTACAACGACTTGCTACAGGTAATCCCGATTATATCCTCATTGCCGGCGTGGACCCAACGCCGAGTAATGTCTTACGTGATGCCTATAAGCTGGGCCTGACCAAGAAGATCCAGTTTATTGATACCAGTTATTGGGGGCCCACTGAAGCAGTCGGCATTAAGCTACATCCTGAGGCTACAGAAGGGTGCTGGATGAATTCTTATTATCTCCGTGGTGACGAAGCCTGGACACATCCTCTGGCTGCCTATATGGTGCCGAAGTATCATGGCAAAAGCGTTGAAGAGTTCCGTAAGGAGACAGCAGCAATCTATGTTGCTGGACTGACGCGGCCACTTACCTTCGCCAAAGCTTTAGAGATAGCCCTTGAAAAAGTTGGCTATGATAAACTGGATGGCGAAGCTATGAAAGCAGGTATGGAGGCAATTACCGGCATCGATGTAGGTGATGGTCTAACAGGACCCATTGCTTACAGCCCTACCAGTCGACAAAGTGTCGATCAAACCAAATTCTACCAAGTGAAGAACGGCAAAGAGGTGCCTATCAGTGGTTGGAGAAAGGTACCTGATTGTGTATCGCTACATGACTGGAATGAGTAAAATGGAAGGGGGTGATAATGGGCATTGCATGAATGGAGACTTAAAAGCGAGAGACTAAAATGAAGGAGGTGAAAAGTCTGCAAATGAGCAAAAGAAAGTATCTATTATTTGGTGCAATTCTGCTTGTGGTAGTGCTGGCGTTGCCAGCAGTCTCTGCCTGCGCACCTAAAGCACCGGCACAGGAGAAGGTGATCAGCTACTTGAGCCTGGGTGATTATACCGGGCCGATAGCCGGGCTAAATGTCCCTGCCGATATGGGTTGTGGGGACATGTTCAAGGAGATAAATGCTACCGGTGGTGTTGACGGGGTAAAATGCAATTTTATCGGCGTGGATACCCGCTATGATACCGCGCGCGGTGTGTCGGCCTACAAGAGATACCGGACTGAGCCCAAGCTGTTGGTGGTGAATGCCATCAGCACACCGTTCGGCAAGGCTATCATGCCGATGACCATGAAAGACAAGGTAGTCCAGCTGGCTCCGGGTGACGGTGAGGCTCAGGCCAAAATAGGCTGGGTGTTCCCCTGGGGTGTCTGCTATCAGAATGCCTTCGGAGCCACCATAGACTTCATCCTGAAAGACTGGAAGGATAAGGGCAAGACCGGCAGCCCTGTAATCGGTTACATGAGCTGGGACAGCGCCTACGGCAGAGAGCCACTTCGTGGCGGCAAGGAATACGCTGAGAAGCTCGGTGTAAAATTGCTGCCGCCGGAGTTCTTCCCCACGGGTGCTCCTGACCATACCGTCTGGCTCCAGAGACTCGCCACAGCTGGCGCCAACTATATCATCATCGGTGGTGTTGACCCGACGCCGAGCAACATCATGCGTGACGCTTACAAGCTGGGTATTACTAAGACGATTCAATTTGTTGATTCCACTTTCTGGGGTCCTACTGAAGCGGTTGGCATCAAGCTGCATCCGGAAGCTACTGAAGGTTGCTGGATGAACAGCTATTATCTCCGTGGTGACGAGTGCTGGTCGCACCCGCTGGCTGCTAAGATGATACCGAAGTACCGTGGAGTGAGCGTTGACGAGTTCCGCAAGAACACACCGTCGAACTATGTAACCGGAATGGTATGGGCGCTTGTTTACAAAGAGGGCGCGAAGAGAGCCATAGCTGCCGTTGGCTACGACAAACTTGATGGTGAGGCGATGAAGACGGCTTACGAGTCGCTCACTGGCATGGATATTTCACAAGGACTGGTAGGGCCTTGCACCTACAGTCCCACTAACCGCCAGGGCAGCGATGTGACCAAGTTCTACGCAGTGAAGGGTGGCAAGGAGGTGTCTATTAGTGGTTTCGTGAAGGTTCCCGATTGCGTAGCCCTCTATGACTGGAGTAAATAGGAGTAAGGAGGCAGAATAATGATGAAATTATGTAATTTTAGGACGCTAGTTTTTGTAGCTATGGTAGCACTTCTGGTGTTGCCAATATCGGCCTGTGCTCCTAAGGCGCCCCCACCACCTCCAGCAGGAACACTAACTGTGGAACCAGCGAAAATTGACCAGGCTGCGCTCAAAGCGGTATTGCCAGCGCTTGCCAAGGCGATGGGGTTACCTGAGGCTGCGGCAGCAGGTCTTCCGCCTCAAATGGGAATTCTGGCTGTACCTGTGAAGTTTAAGGGTACCGGCTGGCAGCCCAACGAGATAATTACTGTGGACCTGGTTGTACCCCCCGATGTGGAAATGAAGGGGCTCGACCGTGAGCGCGGTGAGGACAGTGTTGGCATTGCTTATGCCACTGCCAATGACAAAGGTGATTTTGAGGTGACGCTGGAAAGGGTAGCGAAAGTTGACTGGCTGTTGCGTGGTAGCTTTCTGCCCACGATGGCGCTCGATACAAAGTCACTCGGCAATCCATTACCAAATGGCACCTATACGCTAAAGGCTGTTGGTGAGGACCTCCGCTCTGTTGCTACGACAACGTGGGAGCTAGAGTTGGTGGCGGCACCAGCGCCGCCAACGCCACCGGCACCACCACCAGCGCCCTCAGAGCCAGGAAAGCTCTCCTTTGAAGCTGCTGAATATACCAATGCCGAGCTTGGTTTCTCGGTTAAATATCCCAAAGATTGGGCAAAGCAGCCGTCCGATGTCCTTCTGTTCTATGCGGCATCACCAGCTCAGGTTCCAGTTCTGTTTGTTGATGCTGAGGAGGGAGCCACTTTTGCTGAGACGCTTAAAAATTCACTGGAGGCAGCTGGCGGCTCAGGCTTCAAAGTTGTTTCTGAGAAAGAGACTACTTTAGCTGATGGCACTAAAGCCACCGAGGCGGCGATTGAAGTAACACTGAGAGGGTTTGGAGCTAAAGGTTTTGCCCTGGGTGCGAAGAAGGATACCAAGTGGGTATTGGTCACAGTAGGCACCGTAGAGCTATTGGCTAAGTACGACGAAGCTAAGTTTTCAGAGATCGTTCATACCTTACAATTCAAGAAGTAAGTGCTGGGCTAAAGGGGTTAATTGTCAACGAGTGACAAGGAAAGGAGAAGCCTTTCCGAAAGGTGGGGTTTCTCCTTTTCGCCTCGACCTTATAGTATTTTACGTGGATGGGAGTGTCTACTAATATTATAGCGCCAGGCGTTAGCTTCGCTGACCTCGACCCTAAAGGGTGGAGGATATATGTGTGGTGATAGGCTACCCTAAAGAGTCGTACTACATGGGGCAATAAATTGTTATGGCTGTTTTGTGAAGATTGATGGGGGGCTAAGAGGCGTAAAAGTGGTTAATGATATGATGGCATGATTGAGAAATATACTAACAACAGGGTACAACCTGTCTTGACTATAGAAACGACTATAGAAGGGGTACAGCATGTTAAAGTTAAACAGTATTGAAGTTATCTATCTCAATGTCATACTGGTGCTGAAAGGAGTTTCACTGGAAGTACCAGAAGGGGCGATTGTAACACTGCTTGGTGGTAATGGCGCCGGCAAGACGACCACGCTTAAGGCAATTTCTGGATTGCTTTATACGGAGGAAGGTGAAGTAACCGATGGCAGCATTGAGTGGGATGGCCAGAGAATAGACAGGATGAACCCTGAAGATGTGGTCAAGTTGGGAATTGTCCAGGTTATGGAGGGGCGTCCCATGTTTGAGCACCTTAGTGTAGAAGAAGAATTGAAAGTAGGCGCCTACATTCGGAGGGACGCTGCAGGCGTGCGAAGAGATTTGGATATGGTCTATGGTTATTTCCCAAAGCTGAAAGACTTGCGTCATGCAACAACAGGTTATCTTTCCGGAGGTGAAAGGCAGATGGTAGTGATGGGGCGGGCGCTCATGGCACGCCCGAAGCTGATGCTTTTGGATGAGCCGTCCCTGGGGCTTAGCCCGATACTGGTGAAAGAGATCTTTGACATAGTGAAAAGGATTAACGCCGAGGAAAAAACATCCATTTTAGTGGTGGAACAGAATGCTAAGGCTGCACTGGAGTTGGCTGATTACGGCTACGTGATGGAGAATGGCCGTGTGGTTATGGATGGGCCGGCTGAGAAACTGAGAGATAACGAGGACATAAAGGAATTCTACCTGGGTTTGAGTAAAGTGGGGCAACGAAGGAGCTATCGTGAAGTGAAGCACTACAAGCGGCGGAAGCGGTGGCTGGCATGATTGAATGATGGAGCTATAATAACACCCACTACCTATTTAGCTGCGACTTTTTAAAGTCATAGTGGCGAGGTTTAAGCCTCGCCACTGCATTTCCTAATGCGGAAATCCCAAACCCCAATTTCCATCAATGCAGGGACAGGTTCTAAAGACCTGTCCCTGCATTTTTTACGGCAGACTCTGCGTTTGCAGCAGGATTGCTATATGCTCGTTGCACTGACGAAAACGGTTGAGCTATAGGCCTAACTCCTGGGCTACAATCGCCCGCTGGAAGTCGCCGTCGCCGAACATTATCTCACCAGCTTTCGCGCGCCTGTAGTACAGGTGGATATCGTGGTCCATGGTGAAGCCGATTGCTCCAAATATTTGATGGGCTAAGAGGGTAACCCGTCCGCAGGCTTCACTGGTCCAGGCCTTAGCTATGGCTACATCCATATCAGACGGCAGCCCTTCATTTACTTTCCATGCTGCTTTGTACGTGATGAATCGCGCACCATCAACATCGGTTACCATGTTGGCACAGTAATGCTGGATGGCCTGAAAGCTGCCAATAGGTCGGTTAAACTGGACTCTGTCCTTGGCATACTGGACAGCCATCTCTAGCGCAGCCTGAGCACCGCCGACCATCTCAGCGCATTTAGCTACAGTAGCCTTCTGGAGGGTATCTTTTACTGTTGGCCAGCCCTGGTCTGGTTTTCCTAATATGTTGCTTTGTGGCACACTCACGTTGTCGAAGACAACCTCACATTGCTTATCACGAGCTAGAGTTTTCAGGAGAGTGCCTTTAACTCCAGGGCTTTTGGCATTAACCAGGAAAATGGTGATTCCGTCCTCGGGGTTTTTCCCCTTTTTTGTCCTGGCCACGCATAGTATATAGTCAGCCACGTTAGCATCAGGGATAAAAAGTTTAGTGCCGTTGATAACATGTCCATCGGTACCAGCCACGGCTTTGGTCTTGACTGATGGTGCGTCATATCTGGCACTTGGCTCTGTTAATGCCAAGGTGAGGAGCATGTCCCCACTGGCAATTTTGGGCAGGATATCCTTCTTTTGCTCTTCGCTTCCTGCCGCCAAGACGGTTAGACCGCCGAGGACCACAGTTGAAAAAAACGGGCCAGGCAGTATATTGTGTCCCATCTCCTCAAGGAGGACAATCAAATCTAAGAAGCTACCGCCACTACCGCCATATTTCTCTGGGAATACCAGCCCCGTCCAGCCCAGTTTCGCCATTTTTTGCCATAGTTCAGAGGAATAGCCGGTGTCGCTCTCATCTAATTGCCTGACCAGTTGCTTGGGGCATTCCTTTTGCAGAAAGTCACGGGCTGATGTCTTCAGCATCTCCTGTTCTTCACTCAGACCAAGTTCCATTTTCTACCTCCAATAATATGTGAATTTGCATAATAAGCATAAGACTTGGCTATGCACGTGGCAGCCCAAGTCCCCTCATAGCAATGATGTTGCGCTGGATTTCGGAAGTGCCGGCACCAACTAGGGCTGAGATACAATCCAGGTATCCAGCCTGGACTCTCCCTCTTAGGGATGCCCATTTGGATTCCCTTTCCAGCGGTCCATAATGTCCCATAACCTGCATCCCGGTGTTGGCTAGTTTTTGGCTTAGCTGGGTGGTAAACAGCTTCAACACAGATGCCTCGATATTCGGGACGAGTCCTTTGTCAAGCATCCAGGCTGTTTGCCAGAAGAACATGTAGGCTACTTCAATCTCGACTGCCATCTCGGCTAGTTTATTTCGTATTAAGGGATTCTGGCTCAAGGATTGTCCATTGTGTTTTGTTTCTTTGGTGTACTGCGTTATTTCTTCGAAGGTTCGCTTGAAGCCTCCTATGGGGATTACAAGCCTCTCGAAGTCCAGAGCTACCATTACGTAATACCAGCCCCTATTTTTCTCACCGACGATGTTCTTTTTTGGCACCACTACATTGTCAAAAAACACTTCATTAAAAGACTGAGAGCCACATATGTTTGTCAAGGGGCGGATAGTAACACCTGGTGATTGGTTGTCTACAATAAGCAATGTAATCCCTCTGTGAGGGGCAGCATTAGGGTCTGTCCTGGCAATCATCCAGGCATAATGTGACACGTGGGCCGCAGTGCTCCAGATTTTTTGTCCATTGATGATAAGGTCATCGCCATCTTCAACAGCACGAGTCTGAATAGAGGCAAGGTCAGAACCAGCGTTTGGTTCACTGTAAGCCAGCCAGAACCTTGCTTCACCTCTGGCTATTTTAGGCAGCCATTCTTTCTTCATTTCGTCGCTGCCGAAGAGCATGATGGTGGGACCGCCGATTAGCGTGGCTACTTCACCACCGGGTGCTCTATAGTAGCTCATGCGCTCGTGGAAGATGGCCTGTTCAATATTGGTACGTCCTGCGCCACCATATTCTTTGGGCCATGAGATATTAAGCCAGCTTCTCTCAGCTAACTGGTGTCTGAATTGCTCAATATGGGGGTTAGCTTCTTCAAATTCTGATAAGGTGCCGTACCCCCCAGGCCAGTAAATGTTTTTCTCGGTCCAGCCTGCAGGTAGCTCCTTTTTTATGAAATCCTCGACCTCTGTTCGAAATGCTTCTTCTCGGTCGCTAAATCGAAAATCCATATTTATCCTTTCTGAAAGCTTCGCTGGTTTAAAGAGCTAGAGCAGTTTACCCTCGTGGTAATCCCAATCCTCTCATAGCGATAATGTTACGTTGAATCTCGTTGGAGCCACCACCGACACCTATAGAGAGGGAGCTTAGATACAGTCGCATTATCCTAGCATTGAGCGGGGCCCATTTAGAATCCCTGTCCAGCTCCCCATAATGACCTAGAATACGCATACCTACGTTGGCTAACCGTCTCATTACTTCGCTGCCAAATATCATTGTCATGGAAGATTCATAGCTGGGATGGAGGCCTTTACTATACATCCAAGCGATGCGATAACACATCAAACGGAGAACTTCATTTTCGATTGCCATTTCTGCCAGTTCATTCTTGAGCAGGGGGTCATTGGCAATAGGTTCTCCGTTACGTTTGGTTTCTTTGGCGTATCGAACTAAGTCTTCGATGGTTCGTTGCTGTGCCGCAGCGGTGCCAACTGAGGAGCGTTCATAATCTAAAGCTATAACTAGTTGATACCAGCCGTTGTTTTTCTGCCCTACCAGGTTGTCTTTGGGGATGCGCACATCATCGAAGAAGACCTCATTGAAAGAATGTCGGTTCAAGATGTTTATCAGGGGACGAATAGTAATTCCCGGCGTCTTCATATCAACGATAAACATGCTCATTCCTTTGTGCTTGGATGCATCTGGGTCAGTTCTGGCAGCGAGCCAGCAATAGTCGGCTAGATGCCCGTAGCTACACCATATCTTCTGGCCGTTAATCACATACTCATCGCCAACTTCAACAGCGCGGGTTTGTAGTGCGGCGAGGTCGGAGCCAGCGTTTGGCTCACTATAGCCAAGGCAGAAAATTATATCGCCTTTTGCCACCGGGGTTACATAGTCCTTCTTTTGCTTTTCGGTGCCAAAGAGCGCAATGGTGGGGGCCACCCAGTTTACCGTTATCTCTACCTCCACGCTTATCGGTGCCCTGTTGTAAGCCAGTTCTTCAGCTAGTATAAGCCGTTTGGTGTGGCTCAATTCCAGCCCACCGTATTCTTTAGGATATGCTGGTGCTAGCCAGCCCTTCTGACCCAGTTTGCGCTGGAACTGACGGGAAAGTGCCCATGATTCCTCGGTTTCCTCCCATATGCCTGGGTCGAGTTCAAACCACCTTTGAGGAATCTCCTGCTTCAGCCATTGGCGAACCTCTTTCCTGAAGGCCTCCTCATCTTCGGTAAATCTGAAGTCCATGCTTGTCCTCCCTGTTATAAGTCAGGTTATGCGTGCCTACTCGATGATGGCGATAATGTCATCTTCCAGGATGGAGTCACCCTCTTTCACTCTGATTTCTACCACCTTCCCGTTGTGAGGAGATTTCACCCGGATTTCCATTTTCATGGATTCAAGAATAACAATAGTGTCGCCCTCGTTAACTTGTGAACCAGGCTCTACCACGATTTTCCAGATGCTACCTGTAATTGGTGAAACAACTTCTGTCATAGCTGGCTTAACTCGCTTTACCTTTTATTTTATTTAGCCTTTGTTTGACTCAAGCCCAGAATGATTTTAGCCTCTTGCACAGTTGCTGGCTCCCTGCCAACATCTCGTGTCATTCTTGCTGCTTTTTCCACCAGTGGGCCGTTTCCTTCTCCCATAACCCCCGGCGATAGATAGAAGTTATCTTCGAGTCCAACTCTGATATTCCCACCAAGAGCCAGAGCAGTAGCTACCAGTAACCATTGGTCTTCACTGATACCTATTACCTGCCATTGCACTCCTGGAGGTACTACACTAGACACATGGGTTAGATTTCTAGCGGTGGCAGCCATTCCTCCAACTACACCAAAAATGAGGCTTACTTGAAAGTTCTTGATCGATCCCATATCAACCAATGGGAATAAGCTTTCCAAATGACCAAGGTCGAAGCATTCGCACTCTGGCTTTACACCGCTTTTGTTCATGGTGTCCAAAAAGAACATTATATCATCGAATGGGTTCTGGAAAACCATAGAGAAAACGAAATTCTTCCGCCTGGGACTGTATTTGGCATAATTCATTGTGCCCATATTGAGGGCGGCGATGTCTGGCTTTACCTCCCGGATATGAGCGATTCTATTCTCTCTGTCTATACCTACAGCGCCGGTAGAGAAGTTAACTATAATGGGGCACCTTTTCCGAACCTCCTCCATAATTTCCCGAAAAATCTCCACTCTCCAGGACGGCCGGCCGTCATATTCTCTGCCGTGAATATGTACTATTGAAGCTCCAGCATTGTAGGCACTTAGCGCCTCTTCAGCGATTTCCTGAGGGGTATAAGGGATCCACTTGCATTGTTCTCTGTTAGCTGCGACACCGGTCAAGGCAGCAGTTATTACCACTTTGTCTTGTAAACCCATGGTTTCTCCTCTCGCGTTATTTTCCTTTCCATACTGGTTCACGCTTTTCCAGAAAAGCGGCAATCCCTTCACCTACATCTTCAGCCATCATATTAATCGCCAGCATTGATGCCAGGTATTCCAGGGCTTTCTCATATTCCATATCGCGCATGGTGTAAAATGCTCTTCTGCCGAGCCTAAGAATAGCCGGGCTTTTATTGACTATTTTCTTGGCGATTTCATCAACTTTGGCATCCAATTGGTCTCTGGGCACAACATAGTTCACCAGGCCAAGTTGTTGCGCCTCTTTGGCAGGAATTCTTTCTCCGGTGAGCATCATCTCGAGCAGTCTTTTTGGAGCTGAAGCAAAGCGGGCTAAAGTTGCCATGATGATATAAGGGAATAGCGCCACGTTTATTTCCGGTGTTCCAAAGAGACAATCATCGGCAGCGATTACTATGTCACAGGCACAAGCCAGACCAAGTCCACCACCCAGGGCATGGCCATTCATCCGACCGATCAAAGGCTTCTTTAAGTCTCTGATTATCTTAAAGAGCTCGGCAAAATTTCTCTGACCCTCATAGCGGTCGAGAAAACTCGTTGTAGCACCCATAGATTCGGCAAAGTCAGCACCGGCACAGAAGACCTTACTGCCGGCACCGGTGAGAACAATGGCGACTACTGCTGGGTCATCGTCATATTTCTTGAAGGCATCCAGGAGTTCGGTCATCATCGTTGGTGAAATCGCATTTCTTCGCTCCTCACGAGATAGGGTGATTGTGGTTACTTTGTCTTTTACCTCTGTTGTTATAGTTTGGTACATTTGCGGCCTCCTTACACTGGATAAACTCCATGCTTTCTGGGATGCCTGAGTATCTTCTTATCTTTGGTAAATTCGAGAGCTCTGATTAAGACCTTTCTGGTTTCCCTGGGGTCGATGACGTCATCTACTACGCCTAATCTGGCTGGCTTGTGAATGTCAAATTGAGGCCTTATGTCATCGGCAAGGCGCTCTACCATCTCCTGAGGGTTTTCAGCCTCTGCTAGCTGCTTTCTGGCGAAGATGGACACCATACCCTCAGGGCCCATAACCGATATCTCAGCCCCGGGGTAGGCGATCAGCAAATCGGGGTCAAAAGACCTGCCGCACATGGCATAGTACCCGGCACCGTAGGATTTTCTTACAATTATGGTGAATTTAGGGACGGTAGCTTCAGCAACGGTATGAATCATCTTGGCGCCATGCCTGATAATCCCCGATTTCTCTGCTTTAGACCCCACCATGAAGCCAGGGACATCAGAGAGGAAGAGAAGTGGGATATTGAAAGCATCGCAGAGCCAAATGAAGCGGGCAGCTTTGTCGGCGGCATCAATGTCGATGACCCCACCATAGAAGATGGGGTTATTGCCGATAATTCCTATTGAATAACCAGCTATCCTCCCGAATCCGACAATGATATTCCTTCCCCATTTTGGTTTGATTTCAAACAAATAACCGTCGTCAACTATATGTTTTATGAGGTCGTGCATATCAAAGGCTTCCCGAGGGCTGTCCGGGATAACATTCAGTATACCGTCAGGGATTAAAGCTTCAGGGTCTCCAGACCAATTCTTTCGAGGCGGTTTGTCATCGTAATTTTGGGGGAAGAAAGACAGATATGCTTTTATTGCTTTAATACATTCCTCGTCGCTAGCTACTTCAAGATCACCACAGCCGCTTATCTCACAGTGAACTTTAGAGCCCCCCAGTTCATCCTCGGTAAGTGTTTCTCGAATCACCATTTTAACCAAGGATGGTCCACCTAGACCCATAAAGCTAGTTCCTTTAACCATAGGCACGAAATCGGAAAGGCCCGGGATATAGGCGGTACCAGCATATCCTGGCCCCATCATGGCCGCAACCAGAGGTATTACGCCTGACATCAGAGATTCTTCTTTGAAGAGATAGCCAGAATCAGCAAACATTGGTATCATTTCACCAGAGAGGCCTCCGCCGCTTACTCTGGCACCTCCAGAATCTCCCAGCCATATCATTGGGATTCTCTGTTTTAGAGCGATTTCCCTTATACGGGACACCTTTCTTTCATTTGTTATGCCCATGGAGCCGCCCCTCACAGTAAAATCATAAGCTGCCACAGCTACATCTCTAACTCTGACCCCGTCATCCATCTTGCCATATCCGGTGATGACCCCGTCAGCTGGGACAAGCTCGCTCACACCAAATTCACCACCAAGCATACCAACTTCAACAAATGTCCCCTTTTCAATCAAGAGGTCAAGACGTTCCCGTGCGGTCAATTTCCCTCTGTCATGGTGTTTTTTGACGGCTTCCTCGCCGCCCATCTTATTGATTTCCTCGCGGAGGTCGTGAAGTTCTTTAACCTCCTTCTTCATCCTGTCACCCATTTTTCACCTCCAATAATTTTGATATGAAATGCGTATCATAGGTTCCTGACTTGAACATTGCAGAATCGAAAGCTTTCTTCAGAAAGGGGATGTTGTTCTTAATGCCAGTGATTTCATAATCCTCTAGAGCTTTTAACATTTTCATTATCGCTTCATCTCTATCTTTGCCCCAAACAACCAACTTAGCAATCAAAGGGTCGTAGAACTGGCTAATAGTGTCACCAGCTTTGTAGCCGGAGTCAACTCTTACACCATCACCTTGGGGTTCTACGTAAGAGAGCAGCTTGCCTGGAGAGGGGTAGAAATTCTCTGAGTCCTCGGCATAAATGCGGGCTTCAAGAGCCCACCCCTTCCACTTCAAGTCATCTTCTTTAATAGAAAGAGGCTGGTCTGATGCGATCCCGATTTGCTCTGCAACCAGGTCGAAACCTGTAATCATTTCTGTAATCGGGTGCTCCACTTGAAGCCTGGTATTTATCTCTAGAAAATAGAAGTTCCGATGTTTGTCAACCACAAACTCTACAGTGCCGGCATTACTGTAGCCAAGCTCTTGAGCCAGTCGCTTGGCTGCTTGCCTAAGCCCCAGTCTCAACTCAGGAGTGGCAAAAGGTGATGGTGACTCCTCGATTACTTTCTGATGTCTTCTTTGCACAGAGCATTCTCTTTCCGGGAAGGTGACCACGTTACCGTCGTTGTCCCCCAGGATTTGGATTTCTATATGATGAGGCGACTCAAGATACTTTTCGATGTAGACTCTGTTGTCGCCAAAGGCTAACATAGCCCGATTTGAGGCCTCATCGAAGGCTTCTGCTACCTCCTCCAGTTTTTCCACTTTTCTCATGCCTATCCCGCCACCACCGGCTGATGCTTTAAAAATGACAGGGAAAGAAAGCTTTGCTGCCCATTCTTTTGCCTCATCCACATTGCTTAATATTCCGCTCCCCGGTGGGATTGGTATGTCCAGAGTGGTAGCGATTTCTCGGGAGCGTGCCTTGTCCCCCATTTTATTGATGACATCAGAATTTGGTCCGATAAATATGAAGCCTTCGCTTTCACACCGCTGGGCGAATTCCCACCTTTCCGCTAAGAAGCCATATCCGGGATGAATAGCGCTTGCCTCTGCCCCTTTGGCTATTTCAATAATACTGTCGATATTAAGGTAGCTGTCTTTGGGTTTGGCGCCACTAACCCTTATCGCCTTATCTGCTTCTTTGACAAATAGAGCTGTCTCGTCTGCGTCCGAATATATGGCTATGGTCTCAATACCTAATTTTTTAGCGGTTCTGATTATCCGCCGCGCAATCTCTCCGCGGTTGACAATGAGTATAGATTTAAGCATGAGAGGAACCTTACACGAATGTGGCAAGTTGACATAGATAGTAGTCTAAAGTCTGACCTCTAAAAATAGCATTAGGAAGATTTGTCATCAGTTTTTACAAATTCAGCAGCACGCCAGGAAATAAGCATTTTGGAGATTTTCCCCGATTGATAAATATACCTTAGTTTTCTGAGAACTGTCAACATATCTGCCGCTGTATTCTAAATCGCATCTAAATATAATTTGCTATTCGAGGTATTGGGTGGCATAATTTATCTCGATTTACCAACTGCCGGTTGTCAGTTTGGACCTGACCGCTGGCTACATTTTTGGGTAAGCAGGTAATTGATGAAGAAACTACTCTCCGGAAACGAGGCCTTTGCCTTAGGGGCTTATCATGCTGGTGTCATGGTGGCAGCAGCCTATCCCGGGACGCCAAGCACTGAGATACTCGAATCAATAGCTCGCTTCGATGATATTTATGCCGAGTGGTCAACAAATGAGAAGGTGGCTATGGAGGTGGGTCTGGGAGCGGCCTATGCTGGTGTTCGAGCCCTGGTGTCTATGAAGCAGGTGGGGCTGAATGTGGCCAGCGACCCCTTTATGGCTGCCTCGATAACCGGCATTAATGGTGGGCTGGTGGTGATTGTGGCCGATGACCCGGGAGCATTTAGTACCCAGAACGAGCAGGACACACGCCATTATGCCAAACTGTCTAAGGTGCCCATGCTCGAGCCCAGCGACAGCCAGGAAGCCTATGACCTGATGGCGGTTGCCTTTGAGATCAGCGAGAAGTTTGATACGCCGGTGCTGGTGCGCTCCAGCACCCGCATTTCTCATTCTAAGTCGGTGGTAGTGACGAATCGGAGTCTGGTCACATCGGCGAAACAAGCAAGCTTCAAGCATGATGTAGAGAAGTACGTCATGCTGCCGGTCCATGTTCGACTCAGGCGTCCGTTGATAGAGGAACGCCTAGTCAGGCTAACGGCCTATGCCGAGACCTTTCCTCGCAATCATATATTTTGGGGCGAGCTTAAACTGGGTGTGGTGAGCAGTGGTGTTGCCTACCAGTACGCCAGAGAAGTTTTTCCAAACGCTTGCTTCCTTAAGCTCGGCATGACTTATCCTCTGCCGCAGAATTTGCTGCGCCAATTTGCCGAAGGTGTAGAAAGACTAATCGTTGTCGAAGAGCTCGACCCGTTTCTTGAGGAAAATATACTGGCCATGGGTATAAAAGTTGCCGGAAAGGAATTTATACCCAGAATAGGCGAGCTGAATACGGGCATTGTTGAGGAAGCGGGTCACCGTGCTGGATTGGTAGCAGAACCTTCGCGGAGGAAGATAGCTCTGCCTCAGGGGTTACCGGGACGCCCTCCCGTTCTGTGCGCTGGTTGTCCACATGCTGGCATATTCTTTGTTCTCAACACTGTAGGACAGCGGTCTAAGCTGCTGGATGCTAGAGGCAAGGCAGAAGAGGAAGGCAAATTGATTATCACCGGCGATATCGGTTGCTATACTCTGGCCACCTATCCCCCGCTCCGTGCTATGGATACTACCGCCTGCATGGGGGCTGGCATCGGTCAGGCTTTGGGAATGGAGAAGGCCGGCGTTGGCAGCAAGGTGGTAGCTGTTATCGGCGATTCCACGTTTCTACATTCCGGCATTACCGGCCTGGTGGACGCAGTGTACAACAAAGCGGGGGTGACGATTATAATCCTGGATAATGGTACTACTGCTATGACCGGCCATCAAGACCACCCAGGAACCGGCATTTCAGCGAAGGGTAAAAAGACTGAGGCGGTTGAACTGGAGAGACTGGTTAGGGGGGTTGGAGTTGACGACGTCAAAGTGGTAAATGCCTTTGATATGAAAGCTCTGAGGTCGGCGGTGAGAAGTTCTCTGGATAATACTGAGCTTTCTGTCATAATAGTCCGCGGGGCTTGCTCGGTACGGCTGCGGAAACGCTCCGGCCACAGAGCTGTTGATATGGATAAATGCGACGGTTGTGAGGTCTGCCTGAGAATCGGATGCCCGGCTATACAGAAGCTCGACGAACAGGTTTGCATAGATGCCACTCTGTGTGCTGGAGATGCCTGTACTATCTGTGAGCAGCTTTGCCCCAAGAAGGCGATAGGCCCGTTGACTGCTGTCGGAGAGTCGAAGTGAAAAAGCGAGATTTGCTTATGGTGGGCATGGGTGGGCAGGGTATAGTTTTGGCGAGCGACATATTGGGCGAGGTAGCTCTGGCTGCTGGATATGATGTCAAGAAAACAGATACGCTTGGCATGGCGCAACGAGGAGGCAGTGTGGTAAGTCATGTGCGGATAGCTGATAAGGTGTGGTCTCCTTTAATAAAAGAGGGCGAGGTTGACCTTCTGGTCGCTTTTGAGAAATTAGAGGCGGCTAGATGGAGCTACTACCTGCGTGAGGGCAGTGTGGCGATTGTCAATAATCAGTCAACGCCTCCACTGTCTGTAAGTTTGGGAACTCATCGCTATCCTGGCGATAAAGATATAGAGGACACTTTGAAGCGATGGGCAGGCCGCGTTTGTTTTGTTAACGGAACACATAAGGCTGAAAAGTTGGGGGATCTCAGGACGCTCAATATGCTTATGCTGGGCTGTGTGTCGTCCTTTCTGCCCATTGATGTTGATATTTGGAAAGATTGTATTTCTCAACGGCTATCACCGAATATCCTGAAAATGAACATGGCTGCCTTTGACCAAGGTAGGGAGGAGATGTCAAGTGCCAATCTCAGATAATGTCAGCAAACGTATGATGGAGGGGTCGTGGATACGGAGGATGTTTGAAGAAGGGGCGAATCTCAAAAAGCGCTACGGCGAGGAGAATGTTTTCGACCTTTCTATAGGCAATCCGGTCATGGAGCCGCCGCCTGAGTTGAACCAGGAATTGAAGAAGCTGATGAAAAAACCCATGCCCGGGATGCATAGATACATGGAGAACGCCGGTTATGCGGACACAAGGGCTGCCGTGGCGGTTCAGCTCTCACATGAAACCGGTATCAAATTCTGCGGAAATGACATTGTCATGACCTGCGGTGCTGCCGGAGGCATGAACGTGGTGCTGAAGACAATACTGAATCCCGGAGACGAGGTGATTGTGTTCGCTCCTTACTTTATGGAGTTTGGCAACTACATAGACAACCACGGTGGGGTTATCAGGGTTTTGCCTACAAATGAACACTTTATACCGAAGCTCGATGCTCTGGAAGCTGCCATTACGGCTAAAACAAAGGGTGTAATTATTAATTCTCCCAATAACCCAACCGGCGTTGTCTATAGCCAGGACTTTGTGCGCCAGCTTGGCGAACTGCTCCGTAGGAAAGAGGCGCAATACGGGACGCAGGTTTTTCTTATAAGCGACGAGGCATACCGGAAAATTATATATGACGGATTACCATACCCTCCCGTTTTCCATCATTATCGTCACAGTATAGTTGTAACCTCTCATTCTAAAGACCTGGCGCTCCCCGGTGAGCGTATCGGCTATATCGCCATACATCCGGATTGTAGCCAGCGTGAGGAGCTGGTGAATGGCTTCGTTTTCTGTAACCGGGTATTGGGATTTGTCAACGCACCTGCCTTGATGCAGCACTTGGTAAAGAACCTGCAGCATATCACTGTCTCGGTAGCCGATTATCAGAAGAAGAGGGATTTTTTATACGGCAATCTTGTTGACATGGGCTATTCGGTGGTAAAGCCACAGGGGGCTTTCTATATGTTTCCTAAGTCCCCGCTGAAGGACGACGTTGACTTTGTCAACGAATTGCGACAGTGGAATGTGTTGGTTGTGCCCGGTCGGGGCTTTGGCACGCCGGGATATTTTCGCATCTCGTACTGCGTTGGCGACAAAACCTTGAAAGGTTCGCTGGCCGGCTTCAAAAAAGCGGCTAAAAAATTTAAACTGTGTTAGGAAATCATGACAAAGAAAGATAAAGAAAACAGTCAGGCGAGTGCTGTTGATAAAGGCATTGCCTGTGACAGCCTGGCGGAATTAAAGGCGAAAGCAGGCCGAGAGCCCATTGCCTCCTTCCTGGATATGAGATTGTTGGAGTTATCTCAGGGCTATGCCAAAGTGTCGGCTAAGTTGAAGCCTGAATACCTTAACTTCAATAATCTGGTCTTCGGCGGCATCGTCATGGCGGTAGCCGACCAGGCTTTTGCCTACGGTACCAACTCGGTAATTACCCCTAACGTGGCCTCGCAGTTCAACATACATTTTGTCGCCAGCGCCGATGTAAAAGATGAGCTTATCGCCGAATGTCGTGTAGTCAGAGCCGGCAGGCGGGTCTGCATCTCGGAGATGACAGTGACCAACCAGGACGGCAAGCTCATAGCCAAAGCCACGGGTACAACTATCCCCCTGGTCTAGTGCTGCGCCTCTTACTGGCTGTCATTGCAAGCGAAGCGTGGCAATCGCAAGGAGCAAAATAAAAGGTAAAAAGTTAAAAATCAAAATGACAGATAAAAATGCAAAATTGTTATGGACACGCTTCTTTCATTGGAATTTGGATATTTGAATTTGTTTAGGATTTAGAAATTCGGATTTGGGATTTCTGGTTTCACCATCAGGGGGAAACACAGCAAGTTGACAAGCTTTTACGGTTGTTGCTATTATTTTAGGGATGAAGGTCGAAATGCATAACTTGGCTCGCAGCCATAGCTGGTATTTCTTCGGCTTTTGGTTTGGCACGCCTCGGCGCGGGTCTGGGATGGCATTGACCTAATAAAAAAGTAGTAGAACATCCGAAGCAAGAAAAGCCTCCCGCCCGCGGGAGGCTTTTTCTTTTTGGGAATTAGCATTAAATTCAAGGGGGTAAACAGCCATGATAGTTGAAATGAGGACAGGCGCTGCTCAGCAAGAGGTAGACGACGTAGTGCAGCGGGCTAAGAAGCTGGGGCTGGGTGTCCAGTTGAATCTGGGCACCAACAAGACGGTTGTAGCTCTGCTGGGGCCCAATACCGGCCAGTTGCCTATAGACACTTTTGCCGTTCTCCCCGGTGTGGAACGTGTTACCAGGATTATGAAACCCTACAAGCTCGCCGCTCGGGATTTCAAGTCGGAGGACACCGTAGTTTCTGTTAATGGGGTTAAAATCGGCGGTAAGCGCATCGTGGTCATGGCTGGCCCCTGTGCCGTCGAAGGCGAGAAGCAGCTCATGGCAGCCGCTATGGTGGTAAAGGAGGCTGGAGCCTGTATTCTGCGAGGTGGTGCCTATAAACCACGTACCTCACCTTTTGCATTTCAAGGCCTGGAGGAGCTCGGTCTGGACTTGTTGCGACAAACCAAGGCGCAGTTCGGCATGCCCGTGGTCACCGAGGTGGTGGCACCTCATGACGTCGCCAGGGTATCGCAGTATGCCGACATACTCCAGGTCGGGGCCAGGAATATGCAGAACTATGCTCTGCTCACCGAGATTGGCAAGAGCAAATGTCCTGTTCTCCTGAAACGAGGCTTATCGGCTACTGTCACCGAGTGGCTCACCGCCGCCGACTATCTATTAGCTGGTGGAAATGACCAGGTTATACTGTGCGAGAGGGGCATCAGGACATTCGAGGACAGCACCCGTTTCTCTCTGGATATCGGCTCGATCCCGGTAATCAAGAAATCCAGCCACCTGCCCTTAATTGTTGACCCCAGCCATGCTGCCGGTCACTACTCTTTAGTGCCGGCACTGGCCAAAGCAGCCATAGCCGCTGGGGCTGACGGTCTGCTCATCGAAGCCCATCCCAATCCCAAGGAGGCCCTGGTGGACGGTCTTCAATCTCTTACACCGTCAGACTTCGCCCGGTTGATGAAGGAGCTTAAGTCCATTGCCGAAGCAGTGGGAAGGTATATTTAGAGAAAAGCATAGTGATATGCGGAATTTTACTAGACTTAAATTGAATTAAATGGCAGAACCTGCAAACAAATTGATGAAATCTAGCCAACCAAGATGAGATAAAAAAGAGGTTCTGTTCGGTTCAGAACCTCTGTGATTTTCCTGAGTGGGACTCGAACCCACGACAACCCCCTTCGGCAAAGGGGTGCTCTAGCCACTGAGCTACCAGGGGACAAATTATTATATGTATTGTAGCAAAAATGCCCAAAAATTTCAAGTTTGAGACTACAAACTGTATGAGAAGACCTTCAAGATTCTGTTGAGTCCTGTTGATACAGTAATCTACAATAACTTGGCAGTTTTACCTTTTTCATGTTTGTGTTTAGGTGGTGCTTGGATGGGGGCTATCCAAGGTGGAATATCTGGCCTCTTATCGTTTAATAATTCCTCTATCATTAAAATTTGCATCCTTGGGTAATCTTTACCTAAAGGTGAATGATAGAATCCTTTTCCAATTGCTTCAACTTCCATAGGTCTGGTGGGTTTTTCTAATGTGAGAAATATGCCCATCTCTGCTTTTTCTCTGTCAATGACATGCCCCAAATCTCTAATATCTTTTACAGAGGTGCTGCCACCTTTGACCGATATTATTGCTTTTTTTACCTTATCTTTTTCGTCCATAAAATACAAATAGCCATCTATACCTGTATCAGCACCTTTTTTCTTATCCCCATAAGGTTGGCCACCTGCAAGTGATACTACCCACCATTGAAATTCAAATTTATTATTCTTTGCTAGTTCTTTTGCCCCCCCTAAGTCTTTAGGTTCACCAATGACTTTATATTTAATCCCAGGAAAGATTTTATCTAAACGCCATTTCATTATACCTATTGCTAAATGTGTTATATCAATACCAATCCATGTTCGGTTTAGTTTTTGTGCTGCTACCAATGCTGTGCCACAACCACAGAAGGGGTCAAGAATAATATTTCCTTCTTTTGAGCTTGCTCGGATAATTCTTTCCAATAGAGTTTCAGGTTTTTGTGTGGGGTAACCGAGTCGCTCTGCATCAGCAGCCTGCAAATTCGGTATATCTGTCCATAGAGATTGGATTGATACACCTTTTCCCTCGTCTAAATAATATTTACGATGTGGTACAGCTTTTGGACTCGGTTGTATCACCACTCCTTTATCTATTAATTCCTGCATTTTCTTTTGTGAATAACGCCAGTAGCGAGTTACACCCATAACTTCGTAACTAGGATTTCCTTTAGATGCACCACCGGGGCCAATCATACTTACTAAGCGATAACGACGCCCAGTTTCAGGTTCGGTATATCGATATGCTTTTGTCTTGTATTCTTCAGAATAGTCTACAAAAGGTTGATTGAAAATATAATTGTCTGTCTTTGTATAGAATAGTAATGAATCAATTGTTTGCCCCCATAATTTACTACCTTGCCCCACATTGCCTTTTACTGTTGTAGTGCGTTTCCACACAATTTCGTTACGGAAGTTTTTAGGATTAAATACGACATCCATCAGTAGTTTTAGATAATGGCTCGCTGTAGGGTCACAATGTAAATATATGGAACCTGAGTTTTTTAGTACCCGTCTTAACTCTATGAGCCTAATGCACATCATTACAAGATAAGCCATCATGTCATTCTGGTGAATAAAATTCCTGAAGGCTGTTATCAATTCTGCCGTATTTACAGGAGCATGCATTATTATTTCTTGAAATATTCGCTCTGATTCATTGCCCCAATGCCAAGTATCATCAAAAGCTGCTATTTGGGCCTGTGAAGGAGCTCCTGATGGTTCTTTAAACAAAACATTATAAGTTGCCTTGCTATTAAAAGGCGGGTCGAGATATATTAAATCTATTGAATTATCCGGAATATATTTGCGTAGGATTTCCAAATTATCGCCGTAGTAAAGAACATTGGTTTCCATTGACGTTACCCCCCCGCTTCTTGTTCTATTATATGCTTCGCGACCTCCAAGCTCAATACCTAAAGCGAGCAGAAATTCTTAGAGTTAGCCCCAATCAATAAACTGACCACGGGGGCACTTTGGCAACGGCCAAACACAAATATACAATGGCGTCTGATTCCATTTTCTATCGTGAGGTGTAACATGCTGCCAGAAGAGGTGACCAAATTCATCGGGAAAAGCACTGGCGTTGTGGTTTGCGAGGTGGAGAAGGGGGCTGTTAAGAAGTTCGCCGATGCCGTAGACGACCCGACTCCATTCTACTGGGACGAAAAATACGCCAGAAATTCGAAAAGTATATATGTTAAAATTTCGCCGATTATTCTTTTCCGGTATCTCTGCTCCAGTAGCTCTGAGTTTGCTTCAGCACGGTAACTGTGGGGTCCAGAAATAGTTCCCTGACTACTATCCTGACCTCCTCATGTGAGGCGATGTAGGCAGCGGCAGGTGGACTGACCTGGTAATAAAACTTGACAAGAGCCGTGCCAGGCTCGCTTTGCAGCAGGACCTTATCCCGGAATGCCCGCAGGGTGTCCAGCTCTTCAGCAGTGTGGCTGCCGTAAGCTGCCGTAGCGATAAAGCATTGCGGAATCTTTATCGTTATTTCGGGGAAACCACCCGAGTCATCTGTGTCATCTCCGATAATCTTAATTTTCTTTGAATAGGAGTCTTCCCCACCCCTGCCATCGTCCACCTCCAGGCGCATTACATGTCCGCCAGCCTGTGGTTTTTTCCATTTCCAGCTTGCTGAGTCTGTATATTCGTCCATAAGCTGTCCGTCGAGGTGCCAGGTGAATCCAAGCTTGTCTCCATCGGCATCAGTTGACTGGCTGACTATCTTGATGCTATCGCCGGCTTCAGGTTGAGGGGGTTCAATCACAAAATATGCCTTGGGCGGACTATTAACTCCCGGTATTGGCCCCGGACCTGGTTGGGGTTGTGCCTGAGTTACGTTGACCTGCGTCTGTACGGCGCCTGTTCCGCCCTTACCATCGCTTATCGATAGACGGATGGTGTGCATTCCAGCGGTTGGATTTGGCCAGATACAGGAGGGCACGTTATTGAATTCATTGGCCTGGATCCCATCTCGGAACCAGGCGTATGTCAAGGGGTCACCATCGGGGTCAGTCGATGTACTGGTGGCTATGATGGTATCGCTGGTTGTCGGTGCTTGCGGTGTTATGGAGAAGGAAGCAATGGGAATCCGGTTAGTTTCTGGCGTAGGTCCCGGTGGAATGGGTTGTGGCGCCTGAGATACAGTGATTTGCGCCTGGAAGGAAGATGTACCGCCCTTACCATCGCTTATCAACAGACGGATGGTGTGTACTCCGGCTGTTGGGTTCTGCCAGATGAAGTAAGGCATATTATTGTATTGGCTGGCAGTTGTTCCATCAAGCGACCATGAATATGACAGAGGGTCACCGTCGGGGTCGGATGATTGGCTTATGGTTGTAACTATATCACTTGTTGTCGGTGATTGCGGAGTGGTAAGAAAAGAGGCAATAGGTGGATGGTTTTCAGGTTGGGGTTGTACATCCTGTTCGATTAAGGTGCCATCCCAGTCACCGTTCCAGTCGTCACAAGAGCCGTATCTCCAGTTACCGATGAATTCCATCCGGTTTTTGGAAATTTGGAATTCGAAATTACCGGCGTCATCCGGTTCGGAGTAGGACGGAGACTTAGACCAGGTACCGGTTAAAAAATTGCCGGAAGTGGTACCCTCTATTTCGCCGTCGTTATACTCGTATGTGCCGCTTACCTGTTCACCGTCTTGGGAAAGCTGCATCTCGCCCCAGTCCGTGTTCCAGGTTCCGCCCCAGTCCACCAGTATTGTGACATCAGATTGTGGCGAGGTCACCCTTACGGCTGGCGCAGGCAGGGTGTACCAGGTAGGGCTAGATGAAAGGCTATGGCTGTAACGCCCAGTAAACGAGTTACAGTCTGCTGAAATGGTAAGCTGCATACGCCCCGTTCTAGTTTGTTCTGTCCAGGTTCCCTCAAACGCGTTTCCAGACACAGTCCCATCGATAGTTCCTGTATAGTTCCAGCCGCCCGGGATATATGTGCCGGTTACATGATTGCCTGTTTGCACGAGCTTTAATTCATTCGACCAGTCGAAGTCCCAGGTACCGCTCCAGTCACAGGTGGAGGTGACAGTAATTGGTTGTGGTGTGCTCGTTTTGGTGCCTGTCCAACCGCCCCAGGTGCCTGAAGTACCGTATCTCCAGTGACCGGTAAAGGACTGTCCGTCAGCAGACAGGGTAAACTCCATATCTCCGGCGTCTTTGGGTGGAGCGTAAGAAGGATATTCGGACCACCAGCCGCTCAACATGTTACCTGTTACGGTACCGGATATTTTGCCGCTGTCATGTGCGTAGCTGCCTGTCACCTGATTACCGCTCTGAGACAGTGTCATCTGGCCCGCGCTTGTCTGCCATGTTCCGCTCCAGCCGCCGGTTGGGGTTATGGGTGTGGGTGTGGGTGTCGGCGTAGGTGTTGGGGGTGCTGGTTGCTCAGCTCTTGTTCCCCTGATGTCGCCATCCCAATCGCAGGGGCCAGATGTCCACTCGCCGGTGAATGATTTACAATCAGGTGAAAGTTTGAATATGAAGTCTCCGGTATAAAGCGGAGGCTGGTACGATAGTCCTTCGCTCCAGGTGCCGGTAGCCGTATTACCGTCGACGGTTCCTGCAATTTTGCCGTCCCCGTTGTCATAAGTACCTGTCAGGGTATTGCCAACCTGGCGAAGGTTTATCTCTCCATATTCAGTATCCCATTTTCCGGTGAACTGGCAACCGACTCCTGGAGTAGGTGTTGGTGTGGGAGTAGGACTAGGCGTGGGAGTAGGAGTAGGCGTGGGAGTAGGAGTAGGCGTAGGCGCAGGTGTTGGTGTAGGTGTAGGTGTAGGTGGAATATATGGTGGTTGTACGGGACTTGTTTCAGTCCTTTTCCCGGTTACCACGAAGCGTGCATCCCAAGTATAGTGATATTGGCCCTTGAAAATACCGTTGAAGCTTATTCCTGAAGGGTCCAGCGTAAGCTGAACCTCTCCGGATATATGTGGAGCCGCAATATAGGTACTGGTGTTAGGATCCCAAATTGGCGGTAAGTCAGGAGCAGACCAGGTGCCGGTTAACGAGTTGCCCGATACGGTGCCGTTCAGTTGCCAATTGTAGTAGCTGGAGGTACCGGTTACCGTGCTACCCGATTGTGCAAGTGTCATGTCGAATTGGTAGGTCTTGAAGGAACCATATTCCATGATGGTCCAGCTGGTTTGCCAGACTCCATTCCATGCCATCTCAGGACGTCCACCATTGGCAAAAGCAGGAGTGGGTGGTGTGCTGAAGCTGGCCATTGAGAATAGCAGGGCTAATAGTCCCAGAGCGTACATTATCCTTTTCAACATGCGGCCTCCTTGTAATTGCGATTTTGTGCGTGAGCAGTGTGATGATTTAAAGATAACAAAACGTGCTATTGTAGCATTCCAACTATTTCGAAGTAAAGCTAAAGCGTCTGCAATTAGACTGTTGGTCGTTTCGTACTCCCCCGTATATATACAAACTATTGACAGGCTTTGCTCCTTGTGCTATTATGATTTCTCGTGAGTTTCGAAATGCATACTCAGGTTCGCAGCTTTAACTTCTTTTTCTTCTTTTTCTTTAGCATGCCTGCTGGCGAGCCTGGGAGGACATTGGCCTAAACGGAGAAGAAACAGGAAGAGCAGTACACCGAAAGAAAAAAGCCTCCCCAGGCGGGAGGCTTTTTTGTTAGGGGTAAAGTTGGCAGTAGATTAAGGCAAAAAGTATATGGTGGCTAGAGAGACAATACCGCAACTTATCAAGAGCAACTACGAGAACTGGGGGCAGAGAACTGCCATGTCCAGGAAGTACCGTGGCGTCTGGCGGCAGTATAACTGGAAAGAATGCTACGAAAAAGTGAAATATTTTTCCCTGGGGCTGATAAGCCTCGGCTTTAAGCCTGGAGATGTGCTCTGCATAATCGGCGATAATGAGCCTGAATGGTTCTGGGGAGAATTCGCGGCTCAAGCCGCCGGCGGTATCGCCACCGGAATTTTCGTTGATGCTATTCCTTCTGAGGTTAAATATGTTGCCGCTCACTCAGGCGCTAAGTTCGCCCTGGTTAATGACCAGGAGCAGACCGATAAATTCCTGGAGATTAAAGATGAGCTGCCTTCACTGAAGAAAGTTATTTACTGGGACCCGAAAGGCTTGAAAAACTACGATGACCCCATCTTAATCAGCTTCGCCGAAGTAGTAGAAATGGGCGGAAAATATGAGAAAAAGCATCCGAAATTATTTGAGCAGAATTTGAAGAAGGGGAAGGGTGGCGACAATGCCTTTATTTACTACACATCAGGTACTACCGGCTTGCCCAAAGGGGCAGTGCTTACCCATAAAGCGCTGATAAATACCGCACAAGGGTTTGTCAGTCGTTTTCCGCTAACGGAGAACGATGATTTAGTCTCCAACTTTCCGCCGGCATGGGTGGGCGATAGTTTCTTTGCCACTATTCCCCATCTGCTTACCGGAGCCAAGCTTAATTTCCCCGAAGAGCCGGAGACCATCGCTGAAGATACTCGGGAGGTCGGCCCTGAATTTGTCATATATGGCCCGCGTCAGTGGGAGAGCCTGGTCAGTGAGATTCAAGTGAAAATGACCGATGCTAATCCTATAAAGCGCTTCTTCTACAGACTGTTCATGCCGGTAGGCTATAAGATTGCTGACATTAGCTTCGAGGACAAAACACCGGGTTTGTTGTGGCGGGCGCTTCATGGGGTAGCGCATGCATTTCTGTTCCGACCGCTTAAGGATAAGCTGGGATTAAGCAAGGTCAGGTTGGCTGTTACCGGCAGCTCTGTGTTGAGCCTGGATACCTTTCGCCTCATCCATGCCATAGGCATTGAGCTCAGGCAGAACTATGCCAGCACCGAAGCCGGCTTTATCTCGTCTCATGGTAAGAGAGAGATTGACTTCCAGAGTGTAGGCAGGCCGGCAGCGGGCGTGGAAGTCAGGTTAACTAATGAAGGGGAATTGCTGGTCAGAAGTGATTGCCTCTTCAAAGAATACTATAAAGACCCGGAGAAGACGACGGCTGTAGTGGTAAACGGGTGGTGTCGGACCGGGGATGCAGTCAATATAAATGACGCGGGACACTTAATATTTATGGACCGGCTGGAGCACATGGGAGAGCTGGCTTCCGGCACCAGGTATGCGCCTCAGTATATCGAGGGCAGGCTTAGGTTCAGCCCCTACATTAAGGATGCCATGGTTGTGGGTGGCAAGGATAGAGAGTTCGTCTGTGCCATGGTGAACATGGATTTTGCTATGGTAGGCAAGTGGGCTGAGCGCAATAGCATTCCCTATACCACTTTCGTTGACCTGTCTCAGAAAAAAGAGGTTGCTGATTTGGTGCAGAAAGACCTGGTTCGTGTGAACAGCTATTTACCGGAGGCATCCAGGGTTAAGAAATTCGTCCTGTTGCATAAGGAGTTCGACCCCGATGAAGCTGAGCTTACTCGGACCAGAAAACTGAGAAGGGACTTTATGGAGCAACGGTACAAGGATTTAATCGACGCCATGTACAGCGATAAAAAGAGCGTGATTGTAGAGGCGCCGATAACATACAGGGACGGTAGAAAAGGTGTGGTGAGCACAGATATCTATGTTAGAAAGGTGAACTGAATGGCAGAATTGCTTCAATATACGATTACTGGCATAGCCGTGGGCATGGTTTATGCTCTTATTGCTCTGGGTTTTGCCTTAATCTGGAAGTCCAGCAGTGTGGCAAATCTGGCTTTAGGACAGCTTGTGTTGATTTCCTCCTGGTTCACCTACGGTATGCTAGTGCAGGCGAAGTTACCCTACTGGATTGGCTTCCCCCTGACCATACTTTTTGCCATATTTCTCGGCTGGATGATTGAAAGATTCACTTTGCGCCCCCTGATTGCTCAACCTATCCTGGCGCTAATCACAGTGACCTTGGGAGTAGGCTACTTTCTCGAGGGTGTGGTCACTTTTATCTGGCCTATGAGCGTGGCCGCTTTGCCTCGCCTTTTCCCACAGGAGCCGGTTCATATTGGTCCAGCGGTAGTTTCTCAGGAGTATATTTGGGCGGCGGGAATATCGCTGCTTCTCTTCGGCATATTATCCTTGTTCTTCAAGTATCACAAGATGGGTATTGCCATGCGGGCGACAGCCGATGACCAGATGGCGGTTCAAGCCTGTGCTATTCCGGTGACCAGTGTCTTTTCTATGTCATGGATTTTCGCCTGTGTAGTAGCCGCCATCGGCGGCGTTCTGGTATCCAGCATCGGCGGCATTACCTTTGGTCTGGTTGAAACCGGGTTGAAATCGTTCTCGGTGGTGATACTTGGCGGCCTGGATTCCTTCATCGGCTGCATGGTGGCTGGACCGATAATAGGGCTGTGCGAGAACCTCGGCGGTGGCTATCTCACTCCGCTGATTGGTCCTGGAATTAAAGACATCATCCCGTTCATTATCATAATAATCGTTATGATTGTTAAGCCTTACGGCCTATTTGGAGAGACACGTATAGAGAGGATATAAGGGCATGGATTTACCCTGTGGTACCCGTAATTACGACTATGCCAGAGATATGGCTGTCTTGCGAACCAAGACCCATTGGGCACTTTTTATTGGCCTGCTGGTTATTGTTTTCGCGGCTCCACTGTATTTAGGTAACTACTGGCTGGGTGTATGCAACTTAATTGGCATTACCATAATCACTATCACCGGTTTGAACATACTTACTGGCTACTGTGGGCAGCTATCCATTGGTCATGCTGGCTTCATGGCTGTAGGCGCCTATACTACCGCGATTTTGACTAATAAGCTTGGTTTTCCATTCTTAGCCGGGCTTATCTGTTCTGGCTTCAGTGCCGGGCTGATAGGACTTATCTTTGGCCTTCCCTCAGTGCGCGTTAAAGGTTTCTATCTGGCAATTACCACTATTGCGGCTCAATTTATCATCATCTGGGTTATCAATCACTGGTCACTAACCGGTGGCTTTGTTGGCATAAGCGTTCCGCCTGCCTCAATTGGTGGTTTCGTGTTCAAAACTGAGGCCAGCCAGTTCTACCTGATAATGGTAATCACAGCAATCTGTATATTGTTCGCCAAAAACCTGGCCAGGAGCAGAGTTGGCAGAGCCTTTATTGCTGTCAGGGATAATGACCTGGCTGCCGAAGTTATGGGGATTAATCTGCTCTACTATAAGCTTCTGGCTTTCTTTATCGGTTGTTTTCTTGCTGGAATCGCCGGTGCCCTGCTTGCCCATTGGACCGGATTCCTGAATGCCGAGAACTTTACCCTCACCGATTCCATACTGTATATAGGCATGGTGATTATCGGCGGGCTGGGCACAACCATCGGTCCTATACTGGGCGCGGCTCTAATTCGGCTTTTACAACAGGGCATAATGTATATTTCTCCGGTCCTGGAAAGCGCTTTTCCTGCAATACCGGCTGGCTTTACCAGTGGCATAGCGCCGATGGTATTCGGTCTGGTGATTATCCTGTTTCTGATACTTGAGCCGCGGGGGCTGGCACGCCGCTGGACATTGTTCAGGGCTGCCTATCGCCTGTGGCCATTCTCATATTAAACGAGGGAGGTATAGAGATGTAGTGTTTGAAAATAAGCTTACAGCAGTCAAAAAATTTTGAAGGAGGAAACAGGTGACAAGAAAATCATTTATAGTAACTGGAATTTTATGCCTGGCACTGATAGTGGCGGTATTGCCCTTTGCCGGTGCCTGCGCTCCCAAAGCCCAGCCGGGGCAGGTATTGAAAGTGGGCATGATGAACCCTACCACCGGCCCGGCGGCTGAGAAGGGGAGCGTGATGACTCATGCCAACCTTGATGCCATCAAATACATTAATGACGAGCTCGGCGGCGCTGGAGGATACGCTATTGAAGTGTTGTCTTTAGACAGTAACTACGATGCCGCCAAAGCGGTTACCATCGTTAAGAGATTTATGGACGAAGGCTGCTTGCTGTTCACCACCGCGTCATCCAAGGAGATGTCGGCGGCCATGACATCGGCTAATACGGCTGGATTTCCTGGCATCTCTTGCTTTAACGCACCTTCATTGTACCGTCCCCCGCAGCACATCTACGGCCAAACGCCTGACTATGGCGATGATGCTTTAGCCTTCGCCAACTTCTATATGAAGAACATCTGGAAGGGGACGGGCAAGCCAAAGTTCGCCCTGCATCTGCTCAATAATACTACCGGTTACGGAGCCCGCGATGCCTTTAAGGCTAAGGCTGACGAACTGGGTATTGAGATTGTTTCTACCGATGAGCATGCTGCTACAACCACCTCCGAGATCGAGTCATTGACCCGCATTAAGGGAAAAAACCCCGATGTGTTATATATCTCTAGCACGCCGGCACCCACTGCCGTCATTATTAAAAATGCCAAAGACCTTGGTATGTATCCAGGTATAACCATCGGCTGCTGCCACGCTGGCTTGACTAAAGCTCTCATTGACTTAGCCGGTGCCGATGTTGTTGAAGGCGTTTATGGCGCATTTCCTACGGTGCTGTGGGGAGAGGATGTGCCTGGCATGGCTAAGATGGCGGAATATTGTCAGAAGTTGCACCCCAACGACTACGGAAACGGCGACTATATTACCTCGTGGGCACAAAGCCTGATTGTGGCCAAGATTCTTGAGCTGGCGGTAAAAAATGCCGGCTATGATGCACTGGCAAAGGGAGATGTGTCAGCATGGCAGGCTGTCGAGACGAAGGGTATACAGAAGCTGAAGAATTATGATGTTGGCGGCCTTCATGGACCAGTCAGTTATACTGTGGGGGACAATAGACTTGATAAGTCCAATCGGATTTACAAGATAGTAGGCGGTAAAATAGCCGAACCAAGCGCATGGGTTGAAGCGCCTATGGTTAAATATGAAGAGTATGATTGGTTTGGTAAGTGACGATTGCTGAGTTAAGTAGGGTCTCCCTCTTGCAGGGGGAGACCCTACCAAGAATAGATCCAATATGCTTAAACTGAACAACATCGAAGTTGCCTATCTGAACGTGATAAGGGTATTGCATGGCATCTCCATGGCTGTGGAGAACTGCTCTGTTGTTGCTTTGCTCGGAGCCAATGGTGCCGGCAAGACCACCACGCTCAAGGCGATATCCGGCCTGCTCCAGGTCGAGGAGGGTGAGGTGGTTGACGGCAGCATTGAGTGGGACGGCCAGAGAATTGACAAAAAGAGCGCTGTTGATATAGGCAAGCTGGGCATTGTCCAGGCACTGGAAGGACGGCGTGTCTTCGGTCATCTGACTACGGAGGAGAACCTGATGGTGGGCGCTCATAACCGCAACGACCGCCATGACATCAGAGAAGACTTGAGCATGGTTTATGATTACTTCCCCCGGCTCAAGAATCTGCGACATAACATCGCCGGCTATCTTTCCGGCGGTGAGCAGCAGATGCTGGTTATAGGCAGAGCAATGATGTCGGCTCCGAAGCTTATGATGCTCGATGAGCCGTCATTGGGACTGGCACCGATGCTGGTTGAAGAGATTTACGACATCATACAGCGATTCAATACCGAGAAGAAAACATCTATTCTGCTCGTGGAGCAGAATGTCAGAATTGCCCTCAATATCGCCCATTACGGCTACGTGATGGAAAATGGACGGGTTGTCCTCGATGGCACTGCCGATTTCCTGAAGAATAACGAGGATGTGAAGGAGTTTTACATGGGATTATCGGCAGTTGGCGCCAAGAAGAGTTATCGCTCGGTCAAGCATTACAAAAGGCGCAAGCGATGGCTTTAAAAGTTAAAATGTAAAATACAAAAGTCAAATTTGCAAGCTAAAATGTAAAGCGGCAGTTTTATTTGTATTGGTGCTTTTTGGTTTTTAACTTTTGACTTGTTCCGTTCCCAGATACGCTGATATGACCTGCGGGTTGGTTTTGATTTCATCTGGCGTGCCCTCGGCAATCTTGCGCCCGAAATCAAGAACCACGATCCTGTCAGCAATATCCATCACCACCCCCATGTCATGCTCCACCAGGACTATACAGCTAACCCCGTCTCTTAATGCTGGCGTTTCGGGATATGTTTCTCCCTGTCCCTCGAATATATCTATGATGAACCGGGCGATGTCTTCCTTTTCTTCCAAGTTCATGCCTGCCATCGTTTCGTCGAGTAGCAGTATTTTTGGCTCCAGCGCCAGTGCCCTGCCCAGTTCAACTCGCTTCCGCATTCCGTAAGGCAGAGCGCCGACCACCTTTTTTCTAATTGGTTCTATTTCCAGGAAGTCGATGATATCCTCCACTGCTTTACGGTGTTCAATTTCCTCCTTGTGGGCCGGGCCGAAATATAGAGCGCTGCTGAGCGTGCTTTGCTTCATCAGGACATGCCTGGCAGCCATTAGATTGTCTAAGGTGCTCAGGCCGGAATAAAGCTCGATATTCTGGAAAGTTCTGGCTATGCCCATTTTGGCTATCTTGTCCGGGCGAAGCCGGGTTATTTTTCGTCCTTCGTAGTATATTTCCCCTTCTTGTGGCTTATAGAAGCCGTTTATGCAGTTGAGTATGCACGTCTTGCCGGCGCCGTTAGGCCCGATGATAGCCAAAATCTCCTTGTCTCGTACATCCAGGCTTACATCTACAAGGGCTCTAACTCCGCCGAAGGAGAGGCAGAGGTTTTCAATACGCATCTTTACGTTATTCTGGCTCGTCATCTAATCTGGTCATAGTAGCATTACACCGCTCATAATTCAAACCGCCCGCATAGGAAAACCTAAACAAATACAAACATCTAAACTCGAGTTTTGTCGTTCAGTTTTTGGATTTCAGTTTGTTTTGCTTTTCCTGCAAATTTTGCCTACAATATGCCATCGATTGTGAATTGACATGAGCAAGTTTACAGACAAGCTACAACGTATCTATCGGGGCTTAACACCTACTATGGGCTTCCGCAAGACCGATGCAGCGGAAATTCCTCCACTGTTAATCGTTGCCAATCTGGCGAAGGTGAGCGCCACGGAAGCTAAAGCTCTCGCCAACGCTGGTATCGATGCCGGGATTGTGAGCATTAAGGGTCTTACTGCCAAGAGCTTTGGACAGCTGGCCAATGCCGTGAATTATATTCCCCTGGGGTTAGCCCTGGAAAGCACTGAAACGGCGGCGATTGCTAAGTCTATTGACATGGGCTGCGATTTTGTAGTTTTTGGTTTGAAGACACCGCTTGAAGCGGTGAACAAGGAGGGGGTGAGCAAAGTTCTTAAGATAGAACCCTCACTGGAACCAGGTCTGGTCAGGGCGATAAATGGGCTACCGCTGTCGATTGATGCCGTACTTGTAACTGGTGACGAACCTGTGATTACCGTTGAGCGTTTGCTAATTTACCAACGTTTTGCTGAGTTGCTGGACAAACCGTTGCTGGTAACTTTGAGTTCAATGGTAACTGTAGACGAGCTTAGTGGTTTATTCCAAGCCGGGGTCAATGGGTTGGTACTACCTGAAGGATTCTCTGCAGAGGCGCTTGCGGACCTCAAAAGGTCAGCAGGTCGCCTATCTAAGACTGTTAAGCGGAAAACCAGGACTGCTGCAATATTGCCTCGGCTTGGTGGTGAGTTAGAGGCTGGGGTGGAAGAAGAAGAGGAAGAGGAGATTTAGGCGTCTCGCTAATGGAGGCAAGTCTCGGCCTATTTCTACTTTCAGCCGCTGGTATATCCCTTTCCGGTGTTATGATGCCCGGCCCTCTTACTGCAGCCACCATTGCTAAAGGCTACCGGGAGCAAAACGCCGGCATCTTTATCGCTCTGGGGCATGCAGTTATCGAACTGCCCCTAATGGCACTTATCTATTTCGGTTTTGCCCAGTTCTTTGCCTCTCCGGAGATTAAAAAGGTCATCGGTCTGGCTGGCGGCCTGATGCTGATTGTTATGGGTGTGATGGTGCTGCGGAGTATGCGAAAAAACCTGGGAGAAGCTGCTGATTTACCATATAGCTCCCTAGTTACCGGGATTATGTTGACTGGGGCTAACCCGTATTTCTTTTTGTGGTGGGCGACTATTGGGATAGCCCTGATAGTCACTGCTGCTCAGTTTGGCATCTGGGGCTTGCTGATTTTCGCTGTGGTGCACTGGTCGTGTGATTTAGTTTGGGAACAGTGCGTTTCAATGAGTGTGTTCAGGACAAGGCATCTTTGGACGCAGAAAGTGCAGCGTATTGTCTTTGGTATCTGCTCTGCTGTTCTGGTCGGCTTTGGCGTCTGGTTCTGTGTTTCCGTTTTTGTTTAGAAGTTTCTAGCTGGAGCACATTCCCTGTATTGCCTGGAAATACTTGCCTTCGGTCTTTATGGCCGGGGCGATAACCATCTTGACCTTGTGCATGTCCTTAATGGTAAGGGCACCGCAGGTGCCCATAGCCGTGCGCAAAGCACCGACGAAGTTTTCAGTGCCGTCGGTAACCGAGGTGGGACCGAAGAGGAGGCGTTCCAGCGGAGCCCGTATGCCCGCCTTAATTCTGGTGCCTCTGGGTAATGAGGGGTGAGGATGAGACATACCCCAGTGGTAGCCCTTACCTGGAGCTTCTGTGGACTGTGCCATGATTGAGCCGAGCATCACTGCATCAGCTCCTGAGGCGAAGGCCTTGCACAGGTCGCTGCCGGTCCGTATGCCGCCGTCGGTGATCAATGCCACATATTTATCGGTTTCCTTGAAGTAAGCTTCGCGGGCAGCGGCGCAATTCATTGTGGCTGTTACTTGTGGAACGCCGACGCCGAGGACCTCTCTGGTAGTACAAGCAGCTCCGGGACCAACGCCAACCAGGATGCCATCGATGCCAGTTCTCATTAATTCCAGGGCAGCGCTATAGGTAACGCAATTACCAACTATGATGGGCAGGCCTAGGGTCTGGCATAGTTCAGAGAAGATGAGGCCGCGGTAGCTTTTAGAGATGTGGCGGGCGGTGGTGACTGTAGACTGAACTACAACTATATCGGCACCGGCTTCTTTGGCAACCATTGACAGTCGTTTGGTGGTGGCTGGAATTAGGGAGACGGCGCAGGTAGCCCCGGCCCGCTTTATTGTCTGAATGCGCTCGCCGATAAGCTCCTCTTTGATAGGCTCTGAGTAGACCTTCTGGAGCAGCGAGGTTACCTCAGTATCAGGAGCTTGAACAATTTGAGCCAGAATCTCTTCGGGCTTTTTATATCTTGCCTGGACACCGTCAAGATTGAGAACCGCCAGTCCGCCAAGCTTATGCATGAGAATGGCAAAGTTCGGGTCAACCGCAGCGTCCATAGCTGCCGCCAGAATAGGGATGGAGAAGGTGAAGTTCCCGATTTTGAAATCTGTATTTGCCTGGTCAGGATTGATGGTTATGTCCCCGGGGACAATGGCAACCTCTTCAAAGCCGTAAGCGCGTTCCATATCTTTAAATTTCGGTGCTGCCATGTTCCTGTCTCCGGGTTATTGTTGCAGACTATAGCAAAGAAGAAGAGCCGAAGTCAAGAGAAAGCTCTGTTGTGCCAAACTTTGAAAAATTGGATAAAAAAGTCGGCACCGAGACTCGGATGAGGCTTCAAGTTTAAGATGTAGGGGCTTGCGGCTCGCGTGATAGGGATGGGATTACCAGGCACTCTGAGTTTGATTGGGTGCTAAAGGGCTAGACCCATTCCCAAAGGTGGGCTATAATTAAGGTCAAATTGTGACGGCGCTCTATATTGTTGCTACACCGATTGGCAATTTAGAAGATGTCTCTCTGCGGGCTTTACGTTTGTTGAAACAGGTAAATTTGATTGCTGCTGAAGATACGCGTACCGCACGCAAGCTGCTTAACGCATATGATATAAAGACGCCGCTGACCAGCTATCACGAGCATAATAAGCGTGCTAAGCTTGGTTATCTCTTGGACTGCCTTAAGGAAAAGGATGTGGCTTTGGTCTCCGAAGCGGGAATGCCGGGATTGAGCGATCCTGGCTATGAGCTTATTGCCACAGCTATTGAGCACGGGATTCCTGTGGTGCCTGTTCCTGGTGCCTCGGCGGTAATTACGGCTCTGGTGGTTTCCGGGCTGCCGGCTAATCAGTTTCTATACCTCGGCTTTTTGCCCCGTCGCAAGGGAGCCAGGCGGCGCCTTTTCAAGTCCTTGGCCGATGAACCGTGGACTTTGGTTGCTTTTGAAGCGCCGCATCGTCTTTTGGAGACATTGAGCGATGCTCTGGGGGTCTTTGGGAATAGGAAAGTGGCTGTCTGCCGTGAGCTTACTAAGGTTTATGAGGAAGTGTTCAGGGGTATATTGAGCCAGGCGATAGAGCATTTTGGCCAGCCCAGGGGTGAGTTTACAGTGGTCATCGAGGGTAAAGCAAGACAGGAACCTGAGATCAGCCAGCAAGTTGAAAAGGAACTCCGTAAGCTTTATGAGCAGGGAGCTGGTGCTAAGGAGGCAGTAGCCCGGCTGTCTGAGGCCAGCGGTGTATCGAAAAAGAAACTTTATCAAGCGTGGTTAAAGGCGACTAAAGGAGATTGAAAATGAATCGTGGATGTGTTGCTGCAGGCGAAATCAAATGTGATAGTTGTCAGAGCCTTATCGAGCAGGGACAGCGGTATTTGGTCACGGAGGAGAAAGAAGGTGAGAAGTCGCGTTTATGCGTAGAATGTTGTTTAGCCAAAGGCTACGCCGCTCACGTAAAGGAAAAGGGCGAACAGGTGCTGACCTTTTTCCCAACAAAAGTGGATTCAGAGTAGAATCCAGGATTAGAATTTTAATCATGAGGCGTAATAATGACTGAGACTGTTTTTATTGGGGTTGCCTGGCCTTATGCCAATGGTTCGCTTCATCTGGGGCATATCGCTGGGGCTTACCTGCCGGCGGATATCTTCGCTCGGTATCATCGGCTCAAGGGTGATAAGGTTTTGATGGTTTCAGGTAGTGACCAGCACGGGACGCCAATTACTCTGCGCGCCGAGCAGGAAAAGAAGTCCCCTCGGGAGATAGTGAGCAAATATCATAAGGAGTTTCTCGATTGCTGGCAGAAGTTGGGCATTTCCTGGGATTTGTTCACTACTACTGGCACTCCGAATCACGCTGAGACCGCTCATGATATTTTCCTTAAACTTCTGAAAGAAGACTATATTTATAAGGATGCTGTGCCTCAGGCCTATTGTCCGCAATGCCAGCGTTTTCTACCTGACCGCTATGTTGAAGGTACCTGCCCTTACTGCCGATTCCCACAGGCACGAGGTGACCAGTGTGATGAGTGTGGCCGGACTATGAATCCCAGCGACCTTCTTGACCTTCGCTGCCGGCTTTGTTCTGCCATCCCACGCTTTGAGGTTTCTGAGCATTTCTTTCTTCGCCTCAGCGCCTTTGAGGACAGGCTGAAATCATGGATGAAGGAGCAGACTCACTGGCGGCAAAATGTGCTGAATTTTACCTTAGGCTTTCTGGAGGGGGGGCTCAAAGACCGGGCGATAACTCGAGATATAGATTGGGGTGTTACAGTGCCTCAACCCGGCTTTGAGGGCAAGCGCATCTATGTCTGGTTTGAAGCTGTCATAGGCTATTTTTCAGCTAGCAAGGAATGGGCAAAATCGCATGGTGATAATGCTGCCTGGCAGCCTTTCTGGAGCGGTGATGCCAAGAGTTACTACTTTATCGGCAAGGACAACATACCGTTCCATACGCTTATCTGGCCGGCAATGCTCATGGGCTATGGAGGGCTTAACCTTCCCTATGATGTCCCAGCAAACGAGTTTCTGACCATCGAGGGGAAAAGGCTGTCTACCAGTCGTAACTGGGCAGTATGGCTTCCTGATTATTTGCAGCTTTATGACCCTGACGCTCTGCGGTATCTCTTATCTATAAACATGCCGGAAACCGGGGACACTGATTTCTCTTGGCGCGAATTTCTGCGTCGCAACAACGATGAGCTGGTAGCCACTTACGGTAATTTAGCTCATCGCGTTCTCACTTTTGCCTACCGTAATTTCGATGGGGCAGTGCCGACACCAGGAGAGTTTGATGGTCAAGATAAAGGGCTTCTGGCTAAGTCCCAGGCGGCGTTGCAGGATGTTGATAACCTCCTTCACGGGTGCCACTTCAAGGAGGGGATTAAGGCGGCTATGGCATTAGCTCAAGAGGCTAACCGCTATCTCGATGACAAAGCTCCGTGGAAAGCCATCAAGCAGGACAGTCAGGCTTCAGCTACAGCTGTTTATGTAGCCTTGTCGGCGCTTGCAGCTTTGAAGACCATTCTCTATCCATTTCTGCCTTTTAGTTCTGGGAGACTTCATAAATTTCTCGGCTTCGATGGCAGCATTGAGACAACTGGCTGGAAGGCTCAATCGCCGGTGCCGGGGCGTAAGCTGCCGGTGCCGGAGCCACTGTTCCATAAGCTGGATGACAGCGTTGTTGCTGAGGGAACCAGTCGCCTGGGGTCTGGTGGATCAAGTGAATCTCAGTGATATTTACAAACCCGTACAAGAGGACCTGGAGAAGGTCGAGCGAAGCTTAGAAGAGATAGCTGATTCTGAATTTCCCTTGCTGGCACAGTTGCTGGCGTATACTTTGAAGAATGGCGGGAAACGCATTCGGCCAGCCCTTACTTTGCTTGCCGGTAAGTTTTATGTCTATGACGCCGCTCTGATTGTTCTGATGGCGATGGCGATAGAACTTCTCCATACTGCTACTCTAGTTCATGATGATATTGTGGATAATTCACCGGTTCGGCGTGGTAAGCCGACGGTTAGCCGTGCCTGGGGTGAGAACAGGGCCTTGCTCCTCGGTGATTACCTTTTTGCTAAAGCCGGCAGTCTAGCGGCGAGCACGAGGAATTTGAGAGTTGTAAAGCTGTTCTCCCAGACACTGATGACTATTTCCGGTGGTGAATTAAAGCAGACCGGTGTCTCCTTCGACTTGGCAAGCGCTCGTGAATATTACTTTGCCTGGATTGGCGCCAAGACAGCCTGCCTTTTTTCAGCGGCAACTGAGTCTGGCGCTATTTTAAGTCAGGCGCCTGAAGATGCTATTGAGGCGATGAGGGACTATGGCCATAATCTTGGGATGGCATTTCAGGTTGTGGATGATGTTCTAGACTTTGTGGGTGAAGAAAATGAGCTGGGTAAGCCAGTAGGTTCTGATTTGCGTGAAGGGACAATGACCTTGCCGTCCATATTGTTTGCTGAGTCTCATCCTGAGGATAACCTAATAAAGAGCGTTGTTGAAAAGAGGGATACGGAAAGCGTGGCACTGGCCGTGGAGAGGATTCGTAATTCGCCGGTTATCGATGAGTGCCTGGCATTGGCTTCGGAATTTTGCTCACGAGCCAGACTAGCTTTGGAAAAGCTTCCTGATAATAGTGCCCGTCAGTCTCTACTGGGGTTGGCAGCCTACATTGTCGAACGCCAGAAATAGATTAAAAGCCACAAGTTAAAAAGACAAATAGAAATGCAAAAATTACCGTTTTGGATTTTGACTTGTAAATTTCGAATTTGTTTATGATTTAGGGATTGTGGTATTTGGGATTTGCCTATCAGGAGGCTGGTGTGGCTTGTAGTTGAGGTGAAGGCAGAGGCTCTTTGAGCAAGGTCTCAAATTCTGCTTCTTCTATGGTCTCCGTAGTCATGAGGCGTGCTGCAATTAACTTCAGCCTTTCTTTGTTATCAGTCAAAATCTTCTTGGCAGTGTTGTGAGCATGCTGAATAAGTGTATTGACCTCTTCATCAATTTCGTCGGCCACCTTGTCACCGTAATTGCGCTGCTCGTGGATTTCACGGCCGAGGAAAACCAGCTCCTCTCGTTTGCCGAAGGTGCGTGGTCCTAGCTTGTCGCTCATTCCGTATTCGGTCACCATCTTTCGGGCAAGGCCAGTTGCCTGTTCCAAATCATTTTGAGCTCCGGTGGTTACTTCACCGAAGATGATCTCCTCGGCGGCTCGCCCGGCAAGGCTTACTGCCAGTCTATCCTCAAATTGGGAGTGTGTCCACAGGTGGCGGTCTTCGGTAGGCAGGAAGCGAGTCCAGCCTCCTATCATGCCTCGAGCTACGACAGAGATTTTATGTACTGGGTCAGCATTGGGCAGCATTTTAGCGGCCAGCGCATGGCCGGTTTCGTGATAGGCAATGATTTCCTTTTCCTTTTGACTTATAATTCGCCCTTTCTTTTCCGGACCGGCGATAACGCGGTCGATGGAATCCTCCAGCTCTTTCATGCCGACATCTTTGCGATCACGTCTAGCTGCCAGAATGGCCCCCTCATTTATAAGATTGGCTAAATCTGCGCCGCTGAAACCAGGGGTCTGCTTGGCTAGCACTTCTAGGTTAGCGTCTTTTGCCAGAGGCTTGCCCTTAGCGTGAACCTGGAGTATGGCTTTTCGACCGTTTATGTCTGGCTGGTCAATGACAACATGGCGGTCGAAGCGGCCAGGTCGCAGCAAAGCCGGGTCAAGGATATCGGGACGATTAGTCGCCGAGAGGACAATGACGTTGGTGCTGCTATCGAAGCCATCCATTTCCACCAATATCTGGTTTAGGGTTTGTTCTCGTTCGTCGTGGCCTCCGCCCAAGCCGGCGCCACGATGCCTGCCTACGGCATCGATCTCATCAACGAAGACGATGCACGGTGCATTGCGCTTGGCCTGTTCAAAAAGGTCTCTAACCCGGGAAGCGCCGACGCCGACGAACATCTCTACAAATTCACTGCCGCTGATAGAGAAAAAGGGGACTCCAGCCTCGCCGGCAACAGCTTTGGCTATTAGAGTCTTTCCACATCCGGGTGGCCCCACCAGTAGAACACCTCGCGGGATGCGAGCTCCTAAAGCCAGGAATTTTTGAGGCGATTTAAGGAACTCAACTATCTCCTGGAGTTCCCCCTTAGCCTCATCAACTCCAGCAACGTCGGCAAAGGTGACGGTAGGCTTGTTGCCAGATGCCAGCCGAGCCCGGCTCTTGGCGAAATTGAAGGCTTGAGTATTGGCACCTCGGGCTGAACGGAAAAGGAAGAAGAGCAGTGCACCGAATAGAAGCAGAGGAATGAAGCTGATTAATACGCCTCCCCAGTCGAAGCCGCCAGCTTTGACAGTAAATTTCACTCCGTCCTCGCCGAGCGTTATCCCGGCTTCCTTAAGGCTGTCCATAAGCTCCTTGGTGCTACCTACAAAAGAGGCCTCGATTTTCTTTTCATCGCCCTTCAAGCCGATGAGGGTAGCCCCGTCCTGTTGAATAGTATCGATTTCCCCCTGCTTGGCCTGTTCGACGAATGTGTAGAAGTCCACTTCCTTTGGCTTCTTAGACGTCGGCAGAAAGCTGAAAGCCAAGGCTAAGATGGCTACCAGAATCAGAATGTAGAATAAACCACCTTGCCACCACTTCGGTTTCATATTTTGCTCCACACCCTATTATATCAAATGCCAATGAATATAGAAAAAACAGGAGGCTTCGAGAATAATTGCCTGTCATTGTGAGGCATGTAGTGCTATGGCAATCTCAGGCAAATTAGAAATCAAATGTGAAAATGCAAAATGAGAAGTCAAAAGTTAAAGGTAGGGATAGACCTTCAGGTCTGCTCCCTTCTAAAAGAAAAAACGAATTTGTGCATTTTTATTTGTCATTTTGATGTTCAACCTTTCAATTTTGAGTTCAGAGTTTCCCTCGCTGAGCGTCTCTGTAGGTCTGCTGCAAAAGCAAGGCGTCTTCCTCAAGATTGGGACTTTCATTGATGACCAGCCCTTTTACGTTATAGTCGCTTAGCGCGTGGATAAACTCGACGTAGTTGAAATCTGACTCTTTTAGTTCCAGGTGTTTGGTTTCTCCACTTTTGCCATAGGCTATGCCCGAGACATGAATGTGCATATTATCCAACGCCTGTCTGCCCAGCTTAGCCTCCACTTGCTTTAGGGCGAAGGCGAATTCATCGTAGGAATTGAACTTGCCGGTGCGGGCATGCCAGTGGGCGAAATCTATGCATGGAGCTACGCCTTCCACCTCGGCGCTCAGATCAATCGTCTCCTCCAGGGTGCCAAACTGGCTGGCCTTGCCGGTTACCTCAGGTCTTATCCAGACCCGATTGCCTTCGGCTCTTAATTGACGGGTTAGCTGCTGAAGTTGCTTCTTGACCTGTTCATAGACTTGGCTCGGCGGGTCACTGAGATAGAAGGCGGCGTGGAAGACGATGCTTGTGGCGCCACAGAGGGCAGCAATGCGGGCTGTCTGGAGCACTCTCTCTTGGCTGGCTTTTATCTTCTCGGGTTCTCTGGCATTGAGGTTTATGAAGTAGGGGCCGTGAGCAGTAAGTGCTACTTTCTTCCTGCTGGCAATTTCAGCCACTGTTAATGCGGTATCACGGTTCATCTTGACACCTTGGACGAATTCCAGCTCCATGCAGCCAAGTCCTAGCTCGGTAATGCGCTCAATGCCACCTGCTGTAGACTTTACTCTGGAACTGTGGGGCACCCCCGCTGGCCCAAAAAACAACTTTTCCATTGTGTTACACTCAATAACAATGTCTGCAGAGATTATACTGGCAAATGGCCTGAAATACTACATGGATTGACACAGGTTAAACATTGTAGTAACAAATCTTCAGACCTATGCGAGTTTGGACAGATCTGAAGATCTATCCTTGCGAAATCTGCCCCAACCCAACTCCAGACAATCCTAAAGTGTCGCAGCCGCATTTGTATAGCAGTAGTTCTCCTCTCTTGGTGAGGATTTGCGGAGAAGAGCTATTCAAGATATAGTTTAGCATGTGGTATAATTGTTTATGTTACTTCATAGCAGTACTGATTAGGAGGCGTGAGTTCTGCAATCGATAGAATTAGCGCGGCGAGCGGTGGAGGCTGCTTCGGATAAACAGGCTGACAATATTGTCATGCTGGATACCAGAGAAGTTTGCTCCTTCGCTGACTATTTTGTTATTTGTAGTGGGGATAGCGTCCGCCAGATTGAAGCTATCTGGCAGGAAATTCGTGAAAAGATGAAGCGTGATGGTGTCGCCCCTTTTCACATTGAGGGGGCTGCTGATTCGGGATGGATTCTCCTCGATCTAGGAGAAGTAATAGTCCACATTTTCTCCCCATCACAGCGGGATTATTATCGGTTGGACGATTTGTGGCACGAAGCCACACCTGTGGTCAGGATACAGTAATCCGCCCATCAATCCTACAAGAGCAATGTGTCTATATAGCAGTATAACTACCCCTCCCATACACCAAATCCTAAATCCGAATATCTAAACCACAAACAATACCAAAATTCGAATAACTAAATTCAAAACCGTTTTAGTTTATTAATTTTTGGATATTTGGATTTGTTTGGGATTTGGAGTTTGGAGCTTAGGATTTGGCAGTTGGCCAACCCAAAATCTCAGCTGGTGAGAAGAAAAGGCTGGTCTCCTTTTCGGCGTTTTCTGCTGAGTCGGAGCCGTGGACGAGGTTCTGCTGAATGTCCAGTCCGAAGTCTCCCCGAATGCTGCCGGAAGAGGCTTTGACCGGGTCGGTGGCACCCATAGTCTGCCGCACGGCTTCTATGGCTCTTTCCCCTTCGAAAACGGCGGCGATGATGGGACTGGAGGTGATAAAGTCAATCAGGTCGTTGAAGAAGGCTTTACCTTGGTGGACGGCATAATGCCGCTGGGCTAAGGCCTTGTCCATTTGCAGCATCTTCATAGCCACAATCTTTAGCCCTCGTCTCTCAAGGCGGGAAATGATGACTCCAGCCAGTCCTCGTTGCATGGCATCAGGTTTGATTAGCACTAAGCTTCGTTCCATTTCAGACCCCTCCTAAAAATTCTTAATGTTATTGCGAGGAGCAGCGCGACGAAGCAATCTCTGAGATTGCCACGCCTTCGGCTCGCAATGACAGGTAAACACACACTTTTTTATTTCACTTTGCGCTGGGTAATTGGTGGTTGGCGCAGATACAGAGGCTGCAGACTTGCCGGATCGTCGTGTTCACCTCTGTTCAGACGTTGCCAGCCTAATACTGCCAGATAACTGGCGTGACGTAGTCTGGCTGCATGGTCAGGTATTATGGCGTGTCTGCTTAGCTTTTGCTGTAGTTGCTCGATGACAGATGGTGGGATTTCGCCGCAGAATAGTGTTTTTCGCTTGATTTGTTGGCATAAAGCGTCGGCAGTAGTGATGTGTACTGGAACTATGCAGCGCCAGTTATCATTTTGCCGGTAAAGAGCAGTGGCAATTTCGCCACGGCCGGCGTTGTGAATTGGGCATAGAGGGAGTTTGGTAAAGGCAAAGGGATAAGCCTCGACTTCTAAGGTGCTTATCCCAACCAGTGGGATATTTAAGGCTAGGGCTAAGCCTTTGGCTGTGCTGATGCCGACCCTAAGGCCGTTGAAGCTCCCCGGACCTTTAGCTGCGAAGATGGCAGTAAGATATTGAGGGCTGGTTTTGTTTTGAGCGAGCAGACGGACTATGTTCGGGACCAGTTCTACAGTGTGGCTTTGCCCCGAATGCCAGGTCAGCTCGGCTAGCGTCTCGCCCTGGCGGGATAAGCCGATGCTGCAGCAATCGGTTGAAGTATCTATGGTTAACTCCATGTTTCCAAGTCCAGATTAAGAGATTTTAGTAATTGGCTATGACGATGACCTCTGGGCTCCAGACTAATGGAGCGCTCCGTGTCCGAAATGTAGCTCAGCCCAATAGACAGGTTTTCTTGTGGCAGCACTGCTATGCCTTTCTCTGCCCATTCGATTACGCAAACGCCTTTGCCATAAAGATATTCGTCCAGCCCCAAATCTGTGATCTCCTCAATGTGGTCGAGTCGGTAGAAGTCTATGTGGTATAGGGGTAGTCTGCCATGATATTCTCTGACAATGACAAAGGAGGGGCTGAAGGCATATTCTTTGACGTCCAGCCCCCAGGCAATGCCCTGCGTCAGACAGGTCTTGCCGCTTCCCAGATTGCCAATGAGGAGAAATACATCTCCCGCCTGAGCTATTTCACCGAGACGAATTCCCAGGCGCTGAGTTTGCTCTGGGCTGCGGGAAATGAGTTTTATGTCTGTCGTTTTGGCGTTCATGTTTGAGATTTGAAATGCTCCCAGCCAGTTTGTTGCCAGGGGATGCTTCTACCGTTGGCATCAATAATAGTCACCTGCCCCTTTTTGCCTTGAGTTATTTCACCTATTACTGTCACCGGACAAGATATGGACTGTTGTATTTGTTTGATAATCTGTCTGCCGGCAGTGAACAGCAGTTCATAGTCCTCGCCGCCACTCAGGGCTAATTGCTGGCAATCTGATTTGAAGTTTTCTTGAACTGCGGGATGGATTGGCACCGCGTTTTCGTTTATCTGGGCGCTGATTTTGCTCGCCTGGCATATATGGGTCAGGTCAGCGATCAGGCCATCGCTTATGTCTATGGCGGCCCGGACCCCGTGGCGTAGCAGAATCTGCCCCTCGTTTACTCTCGGCATTGGCTGGAGATGAGCTTGTCTGAGAAGTCGGCTGGTTTCGGCATCGAAACTGAGCTCTTGTTTGAGCATCTTGAGGCCAGCAGCTGATAATCCCACGTATCCGGTAACAGCTACTTGGTCATCTGCTACAGCCGCTGAGCGGGTGAGCGCGGAAGTAGATTCCAGACTACCTAGAACGGTGACGTTAATCACTACTTCTTTGGCGGAAGCGATGTTACCGCCGACTATGGCAACTCCGAACTGGTTTGCTATTTGAGCCATGCCGTGGTACAGACTAGAAATGCAGCTTGTTTCGATCTCGCCGGGCAGAGCCAGAGAAATCAGGGCATATTTAGGAATGCCACCCATAGCGGCGATATCGCTCAGATTTACGGCAATGGCTTTCCAGCCCAGCTCTTCCCAGTTGGTGATATTCAAGTCGAAATGGGTATCTTGAACTAGGCTATCTGTAGTGGCTAGTTGGATGGTCTTGTCTCCTTGCCAGGCGGCGGCATCGTCACCGATGCCGATGAGTACCCCTTGCCAAGAGATATCCTTTGGATTTTTGGTTCTATTAACGATATCGGCTAAAAGCTCAATTAAGCCAAATTCGCCTAGCTCGGAGACCTTCATTGCCGCGATTATAGCACACAGCCTATATTTTGGCCTAAACTTTAATCGTTTTTCTATATGAGGCTTCAAAAAGCCTTGTATGTGGCAAATGCAAGTTATATAATTCGACTAAACAGGTAAGGAGGTGAGTGATATGGAGCAGATGGTCAGATGCTCTAACTGTGGTATGGAAAACCCTGCAGGGCAGCAATTCTGTGGGAAATGTGGAGCAAAGCTGGTTACTGAGGTACAGCAGCAAAAAATTAAGTGTCCAAAATGCGGTTTTCAGAATCTCGCCGGGCAGCAGTTCTGTGGAAGTTGCGGAGCGAGCTTGGCTGCTACGGTTCAGCAGGTGCCAACTGCCCCGACTCAGGGGGCGCCTACCAAAGTTGCGAGCTCTGCTGCCTATCGCCAGGGGGTCGAGGTCAAGCCTACTTGGGGGCTGGCCTGGGGTCTATGGTGGCGAATGTTAGTACTGGGACTATTAATTGGTGGCATAATCTACTTGATTATCGCTATTGTCATGGTTCTTGCTTTCAACTATAAGCTTCCTTTTGGAGCCTGAAGTGATAGATAGGCTTTGATAATCTATGCAGCAAATGGTCGCCTGCCCGAATTGTGGTGCGCAAAGCACAGGGCATCCGTTTTGTACCACCTGCGGAACTAAATTGCCGGCTATCAGCCAACAACAAGTTTCGGAGGCTCAGCCGATGCCAGATGTTAGGCCAGCAGCAAGAAAGGCACCATCCCCAAAATACGGAGTCCTGAGAGCTGTTGCCATTATTTATACAATTATCGGCTGGGTAATATGCGTAGGCGGCAGCGTTTTATCAATTGCAGCGGCGGTAATGACAGCGCAAGGCGTCACATTCTTAGAGAACCTTGTGCCTGAAGTCGCCGGATCTACCTGGATTGGGGTGGTAATCATAGGAGTAGGAGGTGTTGTGGTGTCTGTATTGGGTGGTTTATTCTTATTAGCTTTTGCTGAACTTTGCGACGTGACTATTGATATAGAACAGCGTACAAGGTCACAAGAGTGAATAGGGAAAGGATTGTATGTAACCCCTCGCGCTTAGACTATCTGCCAGTCCCTGTAGCCTTGTTGAATAACAGCTAGGTATTCCGGAGCAGGCTTTAGTTCGCGTGATTGGTCTATCTTGATATAAGTAATGACCTCTATCGGTTCGTTGGTCTCCGTCCAAACAGTTACCTTGCGTCGGTCGTAGATTGTAGGATAACCCTCATATTCATCCAACCGCTTCAAATCCCTCTCAGATATTTCATAGACAGCTCCCAAAACCTTCTCGCCTCTATGTGGAGTTATGCTGGCAACTCCGCCTTGTCGCCCTGACCGGGCGGTGAAGGTGAGTTTGAAATTAGGCAAGGTAGCGATGAACTTGGGCTTGCTGTCCGGAGCCCGCTCTGCCATCTGCTTCCGATTCAGATTGGAGGCGTAAGCGAAGTAATATATCTCATCTCTCCTGATATGCTGCGGTTGACTTGTCTTTAGCATATTTTACCCTTTTTTATTCATTTGTCCATATCCTTAGACCTAAAACTGAGTTCGCTTAGATAGACGGGTGACACTCTGTTGTCATTGCGGCTTCTTTTTTCTGTCATTGCGAGCAAGGCGTGGCAATCTCTGCATGGCAATTACATCTGCCTCGGCTGAGATCGCCACGGGGCTACGCCCCTCGCGATGACAAATAGATTGCTTTTCAAAATGATGGACACAGGTGGCGTCACTAATGTGCTGGACGATACAAAAACTTAACAAACCGGCTTCTGGATGGTATAGTTAGGCGGTATGCGGTATGCAATTCTCGGTGATATACACAGCAATTTAACGGCTTTTGAGGCAGTGCTTCGCGATGCTGATGACAGAGGGGGTTTTGATAAGATGTGGTGTCTTGGTGATGTGGTGGGCTACGGCCCTGACCCTCATGAGTGCCTTGAGCGTCTGCGTCAATTTGAGCATGTATGTGTTGCTGGCAATCATGATTGGGCAGCCATAGGCAAGATGGATACCGCTGACTTCAATCCTGTGGCGGCTCGAGCCTGTCACTGGACAGCTCAGCAGCTAACTGCGGAAGACAAAGATTATTTACAAAACCTGCCTCTCACCCTTCGTGAAAGTGATTTTACGCTGGTTCATGGCAGCCCACGCGAGCCTATTTGGGAATACCTGCTGTCGATTGAGGCAGCGCAAGATAACTTTGCCTGTTTTGAGACGGCTTACTGCCTCGTTTGCCATTCCCATGTTCCGCTCATTTTCGAGCTTGCTGGTAATAAGACAGTCTACAGGATGTTTCCAGAAGGAACTGACTTGGAGTTGGGGAAAAACCGTATGATTATCAATCCCGGTGGTGTGGGACAGCCTCGAGATGGTGACCCTCGGGCGAGCTATGCACTTTATGATATTGAAGCTCAGACCGTCCATCATTACCGGGTTGAATATGATATTCAAGCTACACAAAAAAAGATGGAGGAGAGGGGATTGCCCATGCCGCTCATTTTGCGCTTAAGCATGGGCTGGTAATCTTGAAAAGTTCAAAGTTCCATAGTAGTATTTGGTTGGGTCGTGCTAGACGGGGAACTAGCGGTGCCCTGTACCCGAGATCCGCTATAGCGGGGTTGAATCCCGGCTCGAGGTTCCTGTCTTTTAGGACTGCTGTGGTAAAGTGGCGTTGAGGGCTGGGTCTTGCGCGGCGGAGAACTATGAATCCCGTCAGGTCCGGAAGGAAGCAGCGGTAAATAGTATTCTCCGGGTGCCGCAAGGCTACCTGGTCGGAGCTGGCTAACTGTGGCAAGCTAGAAGGCAAAATCGACAGTCGGTGCACGACCCATATTAAAAAATCAGGAGGATTCAAAGATGGATTTGCATTTGGCCGGCAAGACGGTGATTGTTACTGGTGGCGGCTCGAATATCGGTCGGGGTATAGTCTTAGCCTTTGCTAAGGAATGGCCGAATATAGTAATTGCTGATATAGACGAGGTGCAAGGGCAAAAGGTAGCTAAAGAAGCTAATGCTCTAGGTGGTAAGCCTGTAGTTATCAAAACTGATGTCACCAATGTCGATTCCGTAACAGCTACGGTTAAAAAAACACTGGAGCAGTTCGGGAAAATAGATATACTGGTCAACAACGCTGGCTGGGGTATGGACCGGCTGTTTATCGAGAAGCCGAGGGCGGAATGGGAGAAAGAGGTAAGCATCAATTTCTGGGGGGTTATCAACTGTACCAGGGCAGTATTGGACCACATGATTGAACAAAAATATGGCAAAATTATCAGCATCAGCTCTGATGCTGGCAGGATGGGCGAGTATAGAGAGGCAGTCTATGCTGGGTGCAAAGGCGGTGTTATCGCTATGTCCAAAGCTTTGGCTCGTGAATTAGGGCGCTATGGTATAAATGTTAATGTTGTTTGTCCTGGAATGACGTTGCCTGAAAGTCCTGAGCATGCTGGTGAGCTTAGCATGTGGAAAAGTCCGATGGCTCAATTCTTGACCCCAGAAGTTCAGGAGAGGGCAGCAAAGGCATACCCCTTGCGCCGGCTGGGTAAGCCCCAGGACGTCGCCAACCTCGTCGTTTTTTTGGCTTCGGATGCGGCTAGCTTCATAACCGGACAGACCATTAGCGTTAGCGGTGGCTATACAATGATGTAAAATGGTGTAAAAGGAGGCTTTAAAATGAAAGCTATTGATGTTCATGTCCACCCGAGCACGTCGGCTTTTGACCGCAAGCGTATCTGGGGGACGGAGTTGGTTGAGTATATCTCCAAGTATTACGGAGCTGAGTACAAAGTTAAGACAGATGAAGAGATGGCACAGGATTTCAAGGAGCTGGATATAAAGGCTATCTTGATAGGTTGGGATACGCAGACCACAAGTGGTACTGATACTAACAATAGCAATGACGAGGTGGCGAGGCTGATTAAGAAATTTCCCGATGTGTTTATCGGCGGCTGGGCAATGATTGACCCCTGGAAGGGGAAGGCAGCTATAAAAGAACTGGAGCGCTGCGTTAAGGAACTGGGGTTGATGGGGCTGAAGTTCCAGCCAGCTCTCCAGGCTTTTTACCCTAATGACCGGCGATTTTATCCTCTTTATGAGAAGTGTGTGGAACTGAAAATACCAGTTTCTTTCCATACCGGGACTACCGGCGCCGGGGCTGGTATGCCAGGGGGTTATGGCATACGTTTAAGCTATACTAGACCCATACCCTATATTGATGACGTGGCAGCTGATTTTCCCGATTTGACCATAGTAATGATTCATCCTGCCTGGCCCTGGCACGAAGAACAAATTGCCGTTTTGCTGCACAAAGGTAACGTATATGCTGACCTTTCGGGTTGGGCACCGAAATATTTCCCAGAGGTGATTAGAAGGGAGGTCAACGGACGGCTCCAAGATAAGTTTATGTTCGGCTCTGACTATCCTGAGATTCCGCCAAAGCGATGGCTTGATGAATTCGAGAGTTTTGGCTTTAAGCCCGAAGTGATTGAGAAAGTCCTGTACAAGAATGCCCAGAGGATACTAAAGCTTAAGGTTTGAAGGCGCCAAGTGCCTGATAAAAAAGCATTATCCTCAGCTCAGGTCAAAGGACTGCTTCGCCAGTCTGGTCTGAAGGCGAAGAAAAGCCTGGGGCAACATTTCCTTGTAGATACATCAATTTTGCAGATAATTGTTGAAGCTGCTGAGCTTTCCCCAGATGACACTGTAATTGAAATTGGCCCTGGTCTAGGCATATTGACTGTCGAGCTAGCCCGGCATGCTGGCGATGTCATTGCTGTGGAACTCGATACGAAGCTGGCGTCGCTGTTGAAGCGTCGGTTAGTTTCGCTGGCGAATTTAAATGTGATTAACGCTGATATACTCAAGGTTAGTCCATCACAGCTATTGGAAAAGAAAAGCACATATAAAGTGGTAGCTAATCTGCCATATTATATTACCTCTCCCGTATTACGTTATTTTGCAGAGGCTTCGCCGAAGCCATCGTTGATGGTGATGATGGTGCAGAAGGAAGTTGGTGAAGCCATTGTTGCTGGTCCGGGAAAGATGTCTCTGCTGGCAGTTAGTCTTCAGGTATATAGCAAGCCGATGATTATCTCGCACGTGCCATCCAGATGCTTTTATCCTCAGCCGAAAGTTGATTCGGTTATCCTGCGATTTGATGTATTGTCAGAGCCTGCGGTTAAAGTGTCTGATATGGGCGGCTTTTTCGAGGTAGTAAAATGTGGATTTAGCTCACCTCGAAAGCAATTGCATAATTCGCTAGCTCACGGCTTAGGGATAAAACCGGCTGAAGTTGCCTTATTGTTGGAGAAGGCGAGCATCGACCCTAAACGCCGGGCTGAGACGCTCGGACTGGAAGAGTGGGCTAAGTTATATGAAGTTTGGGCGGTTTCAAAAAAGGTCAGGATGCAATGCTGAACTACCTGGCACCGGCTAAAATTAATCTTGTCCTTGAAGTTCTGGGCAAGCGTGATGATGGCTACCACGAGATTCATAGCCTGGTTCAGACAATTAATTTGTGTGATGTTCTGTATTTTGAGCCGGCTGACAAGGTTGCGTTTGAATGCACCGAGCGGAGCCTGCAAGCTTCAGATAATCTGGTTGTTCAAGCTGTTGAGTTGCTTAAGAAAGTCAGTGGCTGTGACAAGGGGGTCAGGATCAGACTTGAGAAGCGAATCCCCTGGGGTGCTGGTTTGGGTGGTGGCAGCAGCGATGGGGCTGCCACTTTGTTGGCTCTCAATAAGCTTTGGGGACTGAAACTGACAACTTCGGCTTTAGTTGAGCTGGCAGCCAGGCTTGGGTCAGACGCACCCTTTTTTATTCATGGAGGCGCTGCTTTAATAGAGGGCAGGGGCGAAAAAGTGACTCCTTTGGCAGCTCCGGTGCCGAGCTGGTTTGTTTTGTTGATACCACCATTGCCCAAAATATCTCGCAAGACGCAGCAGCTTTATTCACGTTTGGATGCGAGGCACTTCACCGGAGGCCAATTTGTTTACAGAGCATTCAGAATGTGGTCTCAAGATAGGCAAATCGCTCCGTCCTTGTTGTTTAACGTTTTTGACAAGGTAGCCTTTGATGCTTTTCTTGGGTTGAAAGATTATTGGAAACGTTTTGAGACAGTTGGTGCTAAAGATATTCATTTAGCCGGCTCGGGACCGGCTTTGTTTGCGCCTGTAGATAGTGAAGCCCAAGCCAAGGAGATGCAGCGACGGCTACGGCGGCAGAAGCTCGAAGGCTATGCTGTATCTACTATCTAAAGATTGTAAATTAATTTCGACAAAAGCATTATGTTTGGTTAGTATTTTCGAAAAGGTAACAATTCAGGCAAATGTGCAGTGGCAAACAATATGGACAATCGTGTGCTCCAACAAAGCGCTAGACTATTACTAATACACGAACATCGGGATGTATGTTAAATTGGGCGTACGATTATATTCGACACTGTAACATATTTATACCAGACCGTCCTTGCCCAAAATTAATCATCCCCGTTTAGTTACAAAATAAAATCTATAATTACTCACTACTTGAGCTTTTTTTGAAACCTTCCTGTGCCTTGATTAATTCTATAAACCCATACCTTTCCTCTAACCCTTATGTTAGCAAACTGATCCATAGCCCATTGCGATAAATCATCATATTTGACTTCATGCCATGGATCATACTTGCGCCGCCTGAGCTTCCTTTCAAACTTTCCAGTGCTTCTGTTAATCCTATAAGCGAATTCCTTGCCTTTAACTGTTCTGTTACTGAATTGATCTATTACCCATCGAGATAAATCTTCATATTTTATTTCTTGCCAACTACTTGGCGATGGTGGTGTAGTAGTAGGTGGCGCCGTAACAGGAGGTGTGGGTGTCGAAGGTTGTTTCGTTGCCTTCTTCCATAGGTTACAAATATCTTCATACTCCCAAGTAAGAATCTTATACTGTCGTGCTTCATCTTCAGCTTGACTTGTAAAACCGCTAGGGCAAATTACAATGCCTTTAACGCCCGCTTTATTATCAGGAAGAGCCCCATTTAAATTGCGGATCACATCTGGTGGTGCTCGATAATCCCAGTTTTTACATTGGATATATAATTCCTGCCTGCCATAATCCCGGTCTATTTTAGTTACTACCAAGTCTAGCCCCCTGTCACCGGGTCCTCCTTTAGCTTGAACTACTGCCCAACCGTCTCTTTTAAGCAATCCCCCTATATAGTTCTCAAATCCGTATCCACCCATATTAATTAACTGTTCCTTGCTTGGCGGGTTATTTTTTGGGATAGTTAGTTGTAAGAGCCATCCTTTTTTCCATGCCAACAGAAGTAAAGCAATAACAAGTATAGATAAAACAACTACCGTAACTGTAATATTCTGTCTAAACCACTGAATTAACAGAGGTAGCAAATATACCCACAATAAATACCCACACGATAATACAATTAATGCTATGCATATGATGCGGCCAAACAAACCCTGCCTTTTGTTAAATATCAGTCTTAATATAGAAAAGAGTAAAATAATGATGCTGATGCTGGTTAATATTATCGTTAGATACTGACTAAACCAAGAGGAGTTTGCCTTCGAAAAAAACCAAATAACACCAATGCATATTGCTGCAAATACACCAAAGATCAATGGCTGAGGTTGTTTTCTACGACGCTTGCCCCTCATATCTTCTTATAATCACACAAGTCATTAGCGAATGCTCTGATGTCGCATTATACACTGAAACTGTGAAAATACAAATATAAACAAGGGTAGCGTCATTAAGGACAGGGCAAATTACATTTCCCTATTCGCTCATAGTAAGCATGAAATGACATGCAATGGGATGTCTGCGTGAACTTAGCTATAAACTCCCCCATTTGAGGCAAGTGTCACATTCTGAGTTTTTGTTCGGTGGGTGCATTACACAATAGTCAGTTTAGTATAATCGCCATATTCAACGTAATTGATTGACGAGTCTTTCCTCGTCTTTTCTGGTTCGAACTTCGCCATCAAGTCTGGCTTTTAGTATTTTGCCTAAAATCTCTCCTATTTTAGGGCCGGCGGGAATGCCCATTTTTTTTAAGTCTTCCCCATTCAACAGAGGCTTTATATAGCGCAATTTGGTTAAATACAAGTGCAGGTGTTGGCTCGCTATCGATGATTCCGATGCCAAAGCATTGGCTTTAATGGCTTGTGCTGAATAACCGTGAAGCGACTGGTAAATATCGCTGGGTTTTAGCTGGGGGTTGGCTAAGTTGTGCAATTTGGCCTTGACTTGTAATGTGTGTCGCATGGCTTGAGAGGAGGTTTTCGGGAAGTTGAGATGTGAGATGAACTCCTCGTTTCCCTTTTCTGCCAGATTATAGATGAGCAGGCACAGGTAAAGAGCTGAGAATGAGCCCCGTATATCAACCTGGCGAGCTTTGGTGAACATTTTGCTAAGCCAACCGTCGCCTTTGAGCGATGGGTGCAATTGACGGAGAACTCCTAGCTCTTCAGCGCGTCTAAAGGCTGGCTCCGGTTCATCTTCTTTAAGAATTAACTCCAGCTCGTGCCTTATGCGGTCACCGCTTATGGTATCGAGCATAGCCACATCACGACGGAGCAATTTTTCGGTTTCCGCCTCCAGTTTGAAGCTTAATCTCTGCTCGTAGCGTATCGCCCTTAATATTCTGGTAGCGTCGTCGACGAAGCTTTTTGAGTGCAGTATACGGATGAGGCGATGCTCGAGGTCGTCTTTGCTGTGGTATAGGTCAATCAGCTCGCCGAAGCGTTGTGGGTTAAGGTGCAATGCCATGGCGTTGATAGAGAAGTCCCTGCGGATGAGGTCATCCTTGAGGCTGCCCGGCTTGACGATGGGTAAAGCTCCCGGTTTGCTGTAAGTTTCACTGCGGGCGGTAGCTAAGTCAAGGCTAAAGCCGGGATAATCGAGTTTGGCAGTGCCGAAGCGAGGATGGACTGTTAACTTTGCCCGGCTATCTTTTGCTAGCTTCCGCGCCAGTTCGATAGCATCACCTTCGACGACCAAATCGAAGTCGAAGTTAGCACGTTCCAAAAACAAGTCACGCACCACTCCGCCGACAATATATAGCTCCTGCCCCAGCGCACTGGCCTCTTGCCCTGCAATTTTTACCAGAGCTAGAACTGCAGGCGGTAGATATTTTTCAAGTTGCGACGAAAGATTTTCAGGCATAGTTTAGTAATTACGTGGTAGTATTCAAGCTCAATAGATTAACTGCATTAGATGTACATCTAACAAATTGCCAAACTTTTTACCCACCTCTCTCATAGTTCCTATGTGCTGGAACCCGAAAGACTCGCAGAGTTCAATACTTACGTCATTACCGTCCGCTATTCTGGCAATTACTGTGTGTAAGCCTGCCGTTTTACCTTTCTGGATAATCGCTTTCATAAGCTCCTTCCCAATTCCCTTTCCCCGGTATTCTTCCTTGACGTAGAGCGATATTTCGGCAGTATCGCAATAGGCGCATCTGTCAGACCATTGGCTTAAAGATGTCCATCCTACAATGAGGCCATCCTGCCCGGCAATTAATATAGGATGACTGGCATCATGGTTTACAAACCAGCTTTCTTGTTCCTCAAGAGTCTTCGGCTCAGTGTCAAATGTAGCGGTCGTTTTTTCAATAGCGTCGTTGTAAATTTCGGTAATTTGCCCTAAATCTGCCAATTTTGCTTGCCTAATGGTTAACATGTTCATGTGTCCGTTGACTCCGTACCAGGGTGTGATTTATCACACCTTGTCCTGTTCGTCTATTATATTTTTGGAATTCTACTGCTTGGCGTAGGAGTGGTCAAGACTGTCTTTTTCAATGTAATTAGTCACCTTTGGCTTTGAATATGGAATATGTGCCTATTGCCTTGGCGATGAGGCGTCCGTTGCCTTCTATTTCTGATTCCAGTACGGCAATCCTCTTGCCCTTGTGAATAACCTTTGTTTTGCAGGCAAGCAGGCCAGATGCCAGTGCTGCGAAGTAGACCACTTTGATTTCCACAGTGGCACAAATTTCATCTTTATCTAAATGGGGATAAAGAGCTGCGCCCATACCGGTATCTGCCATGGAATAGACGACGCCTCCATGCACGACTTTGTGCGGGTTAAGCAGCTTTTCATTTATCTCTAAGACGCACTCACTGTATCCTTTCTCGGATGCTGTGAAATTCAGACCTATCAGCTCAGCGAAGGGGTGAAATCCTTCTGCGTTCAGAGGAAATTGCTTTGGCATAGGAATACCTCCATATGTCCAGCCTTATGCTTGTCGCAGCTTGTGGAATTCTACTGCTTGGCGTAATGGTGGTCAAGGCTTCTCTGCTGGGTTGTTTACTGGCAATGTCATTTTGCGGTACGTAAGCCACCGAAGCCTTGTCCTGAACGCAGTGAAGGAATCCAGAGATTGCCACGCTTCGCTCGCAATGACAGGGGGGAAGAACGGGGCTAAAGCCTCGCTACGGTGAAAGCGACTCTGAAGCGTTGCACTACATTGGTTGGATAATTACTACCCTCGAAATGACGCCAAACACTCTCGGATTTGACTATGCGTTTTAGAAGGTGATATAAATAAAAGCAGAAAGCTCTCGCTGAATGAGGAAGGAGTCTGAGGCTATGTGCAAGACATGTGCCGCTCATGCCAAGAAGGCTGACAAGCCAAAGAAAGCCACCAAGAAAAAATAGGCACGAAATCCTATAGGTATTGGTTCTCCCTTCGTTATCGTCTGGAATGGCGGAGCATTTTAGCTCGGCAAAAGTTGGGATGTGTGAGAAACCGAAGCTTTACGCCATGTCGATAGCAAGTTAACTTTATTCCTCTGGATGTTCTTGTCTCGTCCTTATTTTGAAGTCATGCCGGCTGCCATCAACAAGCGGCGTGGCAGTTCTCAAGTGTTTGTGGTTCCTGCATCATCTGTTGTGTTAGCACTGATGGTTGTTGTTTTGTTGCCAGTTAGGATGCAGATATAATGGGCATGTAGCGATGACGCAAGGAGGTGCAAATTGAGCTGGACAAAAGCAGATTTGCAGCAGTTGGTTAAAACCAAACTAACTGACCGATTGTTCATAGTCGTGTCCAACAGAGAGCCTTATATTCATATTTTATCTGGTGATGAGATTCAGTGTATTGTTCCAGCCAGTGGTCTCACGGTGGCTTTAGACCCGGTAATGTGTGCCTGTGGTGGTGTCTGGATTGCCCATGGAAGCGGTAGTGCCGATAGAGAGGTTGTTGATGATAAAAACCGCGTATCAGTTCCCCCAGATGAGCCTTGCTATACCTTGAGACGGGTGTGGTTAACCAAGGAAGAAGAAGAAGGTTACTATTTGGGGTTTTCAAACGAAGCCTTGTGGCCGCTATGTCATATTGCCTATACGCCACCTAACTTTGATGAAGCTCATTGGAACACTTACAAAAGTGTGAATCAGATTTTTGCTGACGCTGTACTTGAGGAAATCGGCGACAGGCAAGCGTTCGTTTTTATTCAGGACTATCATCTGGCGCTCTTGTCTAGATTGATAAAAGCCAAAAATCCTCAGGTAATTACGGCACAGTTTTGGCACATACCATGGCCTAACCCTGAGGCCTTTCGAATTTGCCCCTGGGGAGAAGAAATATTGGATGGTTTACTGGGCAATGACCTCTTGGGTTTCCACATAAAATATCATTGTGATAACTTCCTGGAGACTGTGAAGCTGATGCTGGAGTCGAGAGTTGACCATGAGAGGTCGGCGGTTAGTCGTGGCGGCAGCATGACATTAGTGCGTCCTTTTCCTATTAGTGTTGACTTTCACCGAATAGCACGTGATGCTGCCAGGGCGGAAACCACTGAAAGAATGGAAGAAATTCGCCGTAGGTGGCAGTTGGGAGATGAGTTTATCGGGATTGGGATTGACAGGTTGGATTACACGAAAGGAATACCGCACAGATTCAGGGCTTTGGATAAGTTCCTAGCTAAGTATCCAGAGTATCAAGGACGAATAGTTTTCTTTCAATTAGGAGAGCCAAGCCGAATTCACATTAAGAAATATAAAGAGCTGAATGCTGAGGTTGATGACCTTGTCGAGGAGATAAACTGGAAATATCAATCTGCTAATTGGAAACCAATAATATACGTTAGGGAACATTCGTCGCCGGCAACTTTGCTGAATTTCAATAGGTTGGCACATTTCTGCATTGTCAGCTCGCTCCACGATGGTATGAACTTGGTGGCTAAGGAGTTTGTTTCTTCCAGAACAGATGAAGATGGTGTGCTGATACTCAGCCGATTCACCGGCGCTGCCAGGGAGCTGACCGAGGCGCTTCTTGTAAATCCTTACGCTATTGATGACTTTGCTGAGGCTATAAAAAAAGCCATCGAAATGCCTAAGGAGCAAAGGAAGGCAAGGATGCGGAAGCTGCGCCAGGTGGTGGAGGAAAACAATATTTATCGTTGGGCTGGAAGCATCATTTCTGAGTTAGCTAATCTGGGGCTTTAGGGGTGTTTATTTCATGCAGTATCTTTTCGATGTATGGGATGAGGTTGCCCAGCGTCTCAAATCGGCTGACCATGTCCTGCTTCTCTCGGATTATGATGGCACCTTAACTCCCATTGTAGATAAGCCGGAGTTAGCTATTCTTCCTCAGGAGACGAGAAAGCTACTCCGAATATTGGCTAAGAACCGACGCTATGCAGTTGGCATCGTTAGCGGTAGGGCTTTGCCTGACCTAAAAAACAAGATAGGCTTAGAGGGTATTATATATGCTGGAAACCATGGGTTGGAGATAGAAGGTTTTGGTTCAAGCTTTTTAGAGCCTATTGCTGAGGAAATGAGGCCTTTCCTTAAGATGTTAAATCAGGCGCTATCAGCCACGTTGAGGAATATTAAAGGAGTGTTTGTTGAGGATAAAGGATTGACTGTCAGTGTTCACTATCGATTGGTTGATGATTCTGAGGAGGCAAGAGTGAAAGACACATTTAGAAAGGTCACTGACCCGCTGCATGTGACCGGCAAGATAAGGATTACTCAAGGTAAGAAGGTTTACGAAATAAGGCCGCCTGTAGATTGGAACAAGGGTAAAGCGATATGCTGGCTTATGGCTAAATGCAGAGCGGCCAGGGGAAGAGGAGCAGCATTACCGATATATTTGGGTGATGACTTGACTGACGAAGATGGTTTTAGGGCGGTTGAGAGAAATGATGGCATTTCAATTTTTGTTGGTGAGGGTAACTTGCAATCAGCGGCGCGTTACTTCTTGAAGTCGCCTGAAGAAGTGACGGAATTCTTAAAGATGTTATAATGTGTGGAGATGCTCAATGGTTGATTGGCTAACCACAAGTTGGCTTTGGCTAACAAGAAACTGGCTTTACATTGCCGTTCCTCTGGTTATTTTCTTGGCTACCTATGTGGTCGGTTTGTGGGTCAGGAGGATTGTTTATAGGGCCTTCAACCGTTGGATGGTAGGGAAGTGGGAAGGAGGCCAGTTAATCATTCATACGACACGGACCCCGTTTATCTACTGGTTCCTGATTTTAGGTGCTTTCATAGCCATCCAGGTCTCAAAATTAAACTCTTCCGCAAAGATATTCGCTGATAAGATATTGGCCAGTCTTTTCGTCTTTTCATTGACTTGGGTGGTTGTCAGTTTAAGCACACAAATATTGAAGCTTTACATTGGTAAGGTTCCACGCCTGCAGCCCTCGGAGACTTTGATAGTAAATGCCGTTAGAATTGCTATTGCTGTGGTCGGAGCCTTGATATTGCTCGATGTTTGGGGAGCACCGACTACACCAATCATCTTGCTTCTGGCTGCTGCTATTCTGATAGCGGCTTTAGCTTTTAGAGACGTGCTGGCCAATTTTTTCTCAGGTTTTCAACTAGCCCAAGGTGAGCAAATCAAGGTCGGCGACTTTATAAAATTGGAGTCTGGGGAGAGCGGTTATGTCACCGACGTGACCTGGAGAAATACCCAGGTCAGAGCACTGGATGGCAACCTCATCCTGGTTCCCAACAGTCGATTGGTCCAGAGCACTGTTATTAATTACGGGCGTCCACTCAAGAAAGCTACTAGGCCTTTTCGTTTTTACACGCGTCTCTATTTGAAGGAGCTGACCGGATTAAAAGCCAGCAATTTGGTGGAGCTGGTTAATATGTTGAAAGAAGTTCCTGACTCTGTGATTTATTACCATACTCATCATTTTCTTGAAGAGTATCATTATCTAACTCCTGAACCAGCCAATGATTTTGCCCTGTGGGTTAGCGACGAGCTTGGCGACGAAGTCATAGGAGAGAAGTTAGCCAGCATTGATACGTTTGATTTCCCAACCATCAGCGCCTTAAGGGCAAGAATTGAGGGCGTCATTAGGGATTATCTATCGAAAAAGCCGGATGGGCGAACTGCACGCGAGGGTAGGGAGTTCCATTTTATCAAGTCAGTGAGCTTCATAATGCCTACCCCGTATGTTGCTCACGATCTCAGGGAGTTTATTGAGGTGCTCAGGCAAGTCAGTATAAATTCCCTTGCTTATCACATTTTTGAGGCAAGGTTAAGGTTAAAGAAGGGTGTTAGTGACTTTGCTATTTGGATTGAGGAATGTCTTGATGATAAGGATTTGGCTGAGAAACTTGCTTACTTAGACCCATATAATTATACGCTGGAAGGTCTGAGGTCGACTATGATTCAAGTGATTGAGAAGCGTATTAAATAAGGTGGATTAATTGCAGAACGAAATTCATTTACAATCTAGAATCCGGTTGCAAGATTATGAGCCCATAGTTGGCAGAAGTTGCCTTGAAGAATTGAGGATGCTGACCGAGAAATCTTCGGGCAAAGTTGTCCAGATTATAAACTCTACGTTTATTGGTGGTGGGGTGGCAGAGATTTTGGAGCATATGGTACCTCTGCTTAATCAGCTAGGTGTTGATGTCAGATGGAATGTGATAAATGGTAGCGATGAATTCTTTGAGGTGACTAAGAAATTCCATAATGCCCTCCATGGTAAGCATGAGAAAATTTCGCCTCGAGATTTTGCTTTGTTCTCGGAAGTAACTGAGCGGAACCTGGAGGAGATGAGTTTTTACGGAGATATTGTTTTTGTTCATGACCCTCAGCCGGTGGGTTTGATAGCCAAGAAGAAGGAGATAGGCAAGAAATGGGTATGGCGATGCCATATCGATGTCTCCAGCCCTGATAGGAAGGTATGGAGGTTTCTGCGTGGCTTTATTGTGGACTATGATGCCGCTGTCTTCTCAGCACCTAACTTTGCTCAACAACTGCCCATCCGTCAGTTCTTAATTACACCATCCATAGACCCACTGAGCGATAAGAACAAAGAGCTTGACTCAGGGACAATTGATACTGTGCTGGCAAAGTATGGTTTGGTTTCAGACAAGCCCATGATTACCCAGATTTCTCGTTTTGACCGTTTGAAAGACCCGCTGGGGGTGATAGAAGCTTTTGAGATGGTGAGGAAAAGCATAGATTGTCAACTGGTTCTGGCTGGTGGAACAGCCACTGATGACCCTGAGTCCGAGGAGGTGCTTGAGGAGGTGAGGAAAAGAGTGGAAGAGAATCCTGACATTCATGTCTTGCTAGTGCCGCCAGAAAGCGATATTGAGATTAACGCTTTGCAGCGGGCAGCCACGATTATCATTCAGAAATCGTTGAAAGAAGGTTTTGGGCTAACCATAAGCGAAGCATTGTGGAAGGCGAAGCCGGTAGTGGCTTCGGCGGTCGGAGGCATACCGTTGCAGGTTAAGAATAAGTTTACTGGACTGCTATGCTACACGGTTGAGGGTGCTGCCTATGCCCTCAAACAGCTATTGAGCAACCCAGAATATGCTAACTGGCTGGGGCAAAATGGAAAAGAGCATGTTAAGCAGAACTTTTTGATAACTGGCCACCTTAAAGACTACTTACTTATGTTTTTGTCTTTAGACCAAACCTCTGACGTAATCTATTTGTAATCGCTCCCAGACTATTGCTCTTATGGAAGGCAATTGAAAGCCAAGAGATACTAAGATGACAACTGCAGCAGTATTCGGGTTCATCGGAATCCTCCTCCTTATCGGCTTCCTGGCAGATTTTCTTTTCAGGAAAACAAATTTTCCTGACATACTAATACTACTGGCATTAGGCTACTTAATAGGACCTGTTCTGAATATTGTTGATCCATCTCAAATAGCCCCGGCTTCGGAAATAATCGCCAGCTTGGCTTTAGTCGTAATCCTGTTCAGCGCGGGACTAGAATTCGAATTTAAAAAGGTTCTTTCAGGTGCACCCAGAGCAATACCACTGGTCTTATTGGGCGTTGGAGTCAGCATAGCATCAATAGCAGCCTTTACCTATTACCTGTTGGACTGGGGACTGATGGACAGCTTATTGCTCGGGACTGTTGTAGGTGGTACCAGCTCTGCCATAGTAGTGCCCTTGATAAGTCGAGCCAGAGTCCCAACTCAAGTCTCATCTTTGCTAAGTCTGGAATCTGTTCTGAACAGCCCTATAGTAATAGTCCTTGCTCTAGTCATCCTAGGAGCCATGTCTAGCGGGGAGGCTGAACTCGAAGTTTCAATAATTGGTCAGGATATTGGTATACGGTTTGGCCTAGGGGTTGCAATCGGAGCTGCTGTCGGATTTTTCTGGCTCTGGATGCTTACGCTGCTTGAAAAAGAGGCTTATAGCGACATCACGACTTTGGCTATTGTTTTCCTTTTCTACTTTGTTGTAGAGGCTTTCCATGGCAGCGGAGTCATCTTTGCTTTGGTCTTCGGTCTTATGCTAGGAAACGGCGTAAGCGTAGCTAGACTATTTAGAATTAAGCGAACAGTCGAGGCTACTGAAATAATGAAGAGATTCCATTCTCAAATATCCTTCCTTATAAAGACCTTCTTCTTCATCTATTTAGGATTAATGATAACTTTTAAGGAGCCTGGACTTGTTGTGCTCGGCGTCGTTCTGTCTCTTATACTCCTCTTTGGAAGGTACATTGTAGTCCTTCTCACTTCTGTGGGTAGTCGTATCCTGTTATCCAACAGTGGTATATTGACCACAATGTTTGCCAGGGGTGAATCTGCTGCTGTGCTGACTCAAATTGTAGTCGCTGCTGGGATTCTAAATGCCTCTGTTTATCCCGACATTATAATGTCAGTCATCGTGACCAGTGTTATCATCTCAGCTATAGGCATTCCTATTTTCGCCAGAAAATCGCGCCAGCAAAACGCTGATGCAGTACAGGAGTAAGTTGTCTGTTTTCCGCTATTAAAAGATGCAGATTGGCAGGTGCAGCAAAACCTCTTAATAACTTGTCGTCTTAAAGTTGTCTGTTTCTCTTCTTCTTGTCGGATCACCCCTCTGGCGTAGCCTATTTTTCAGGCTTGCTTGATGGTAAAATACACAGAAAGCGCCAAGCAAGGCAGATAGAGTCTAAGTAAAGGTTAAATAGCAAAAGATACTAAAATGACAGCTGTGCAGAGTCTTCGTTAGCACTTTCATTACGTATACCTGACAAACAGGCTGCATGATTTCAATATGTCTACACTTGATTTACATTGAGAGCTTGATCAAAGAAAGATAGCACCTGAGTGATATATTCTTTGGGTCTGGCTCGGTGGGAACCTACGTGTTCCGCTTCTGGTACTATCCATAACCTAGTATTGGGATTACAGGATGCTCGTGCCAATATACTGGCGTGCTCCACAGGAACAGTATTGTCTTGCCCTCCATGGATAATTAGTATTGGAGGCGTAGTGAATTGCCTAACAGCGTCGACAGGCTTGGGCATAGACAAATCAATGCCGTGTATTTTCTTAGCCACGAAAAGGACCAAAGGTATAAAGAACTTCGGCAGGCTGCTTCGCTTGGAAAACTGAGGCTCGACAATATCTGCAAGGTATGCGAAGGAGCTATCAGCGACAATGGCATCAATCTGTTTACAATTGGCAGCAGTCATGAGAGCAGTTGCTGCTCCCATAGAGAAGCCAATAACGCAAATCTTACTCATGCCACGTTGCTTAACGTAATCTATCGCACCTAGCAGGTCTCTTTGCTCATAATAGCCTAAAGATACGTGTTTCCCTTCTGACTCGCCATGTCCACGCAGGTCAAACATCAGAACGTTATAGCCGGCGTTCAACATTTCTCGAGCTATATCCAGCATCTTTATATCTGGGTCAGCACGGTGCCCATTTGCGCCATGAATCATCACAACGACACGACTGCTATCGCCCGCTTCAAGCCACCAGCCACGTAATGTCAGCCCATCCCTGCTGGTAAAAGATATGTCCACATATTTCAGGCCAAGGTTATTAGGCTTTTTCTCAAACGGCGCCCGGACAACTTTGGTCATTGAATAGGCAGCATACAACGAGATCCCGAGAACAGTCCCAAGAGCTGCCACGGTAAAACCAAATGGAATCCAGAGAAGCCTCTTTTTAGGCCACCTGGATTTAGCAGCTTGATCATCCATAGGGTTTATTTTACAGCATTTTACAGTGAGAATCACGCGTACGTGCCTACCGATTCGGCCGCGACTAGAGCCAAGGATGCAGAAAGGAGACTGCACACAGCGCTAAGCTCGCAAGGCAAAGAGGAAACATTTGCTAGCTGTTATTGTAGGACTCGAAGAACGCTACAGGAAAACACAAACTCTGGTTAGAATTCATTGCTGGACGTGACTTAATGAACAGCCTCCCGTTGCCATTTGTTTGGCGCTTACGTCATTCAGTTAGTTTTTGGTCTTAGGAAGTGACTTTTTCCCTCAGTCTTTTTATTATCCATTCGGCTTCGGCGACTGTTTTTTCAATTACATCCTGGCAAGTGGGTATATCGTTTATCCTGCCAGTGACCTGTCCCAGGGGCAGAATAACAGAGTTTATATCATCGGCGGGCTCGTAGAGGTGCTGCCTGAGAAAGTCGATTCCGACCGCTTGGCGAGCTAAATCCTGAACTCCCTTTTGTTGTCTTAGCCCACTCAGGAAGAGCTTAAAGAATGGAACATTCAGCATTTTCTTTATCTGCCACGCGCTGGATGCAGCCTGTGCTAGTGACACATTTCCTTGTGCCATCTCTAAAGCTCCTTTACTTGCCCAGAATCTGCCGGGCAGGCCATCGATTTTATCTGAGCGAAAGGTATCCTCGGCAGTAGCGTTGAGTCCGATCTCTTTGATTCTTGTATGTACCGGGCTCTCCTGTGTAAGCATGAACCTGGTGCCCATAGATATGCCGTCAGCCCCCAGGGCCAAAGCTGCTGCAAGCCCCTTACCATCACAAAAACCACCAGCGGCTATAATAGGTATGTTTACCTTGCCAGCTAGTAATGGTACTAGCACCAACGTGGTGGGCTCACCGCCATGTGCTGCGGCATCCAAACCGGTGACGGCAAGAGCGTCGGCCCCGTCCAGCTCTGCCCGGCGTGCATGTCGCTCTGTGGCTACAGTGGCTATAACCTTACCGCCGTACTCGTGCACCGCTTTGATTAGCCAATCACCTTTCCCCAGCGCATAGTTCAGAATCGGCACCTTTTCTTCCATGGCTACTTCTGCGTTCTCCCTGGCGTTGGGGAACAGCAGCGTAACATTTATGCCGAATGGTTTATCGGTGAGCGACTTAATCTCTTTGATAATATCTTTCATCTGGTCAGGTGTGTTGGCAACGCTATTGAACATACCCAAGCCCCCAGCATTGCAGACGGCAGCTACAAGCTTGGGTAAGCTCACGAAAGCCATTCCAGCCAGCATAATGGGATGCTTTATTCCGAATACCTCAGTCATCCTTGTTTTCATTGAGAGTCCTCCTTTATCATAAGTGTGGTCACTTGGCAAACGACCGTAGGAAGTATAGCAGAGGCAAAGAGGTAGAATCAACGGCAATGCCGCACAATACTCTATTGTCCCGCTGCTCTCACTGGGTTATAATTACATCCTAAATAGGGATAAGTATCTTTCGCATCTAGAGGAGGCAAACCGTGAAAACTAGAATGACGGAACTCTTCGGTAGTAAGCACCCTGTGATGTGTGGTGGTATGATGTGGCTGGCTAAGCCTGAGCTCTGTGCCGCGATTTCGAACGCTGGCGGACTTGGGAATTTAACGTCTGGCAACTATGAATCTGGTAATGCGCTACATAAAGCCATTGATGAGACCCGGCGGTTGACGAACAAGCCCTTCTGCGTGAACATTACGTTTATGCCATCGGTGCGGATTACAAAAGAGATGCACCAGGAGTATTTTCGGGTCTGTTGTGAAGAAAAAGTGGCTGCTATTGAAATCTCAGGTGCACCTTTGGATAGGTACCTGGGCGTGGATGCTGTTAACCGGGCGAAGAAAGCAGGCGTCAAATTGATACATAAACTCGGTTCGGTGAGGCATGCCAGGCATGCTGAGGAAGCTGGCTACGATGCTGTCATCGCAGCCGGTTTTGAGGAGGGGGGACACCCTTTGAATGATGATGTGACCACAATGCTGCTCACGCCGCGGATTTCTGAGTCGGTTAAGATACCAGTTATTACTGCTGGGGGCATTGCTGATGGCAGAAGCTTGGCTGCCGCCCTGGTTCTTGGAGCGGAAGGCGTCATGATGGCTTCACGGTTTATGGCTACAACCGAATGTTCGGCGCATCCCAAGATAAAAGAAGAACTCATCCGCCGCCAGGAGAATGATACTACTCTCATATGTGGGACAATTGATTTGCAGATGCGAGCCCTGAAGAATGAGCTGGTCTATAAGGTGCTTGAGGTAGAGGGGCGGCGTGGGGGGCTGGAAGAAATAATACCCCTGATATCCGGTGAGCGCTCCGAGAAGGCTTGGAACAATGGCGATGTGGACGGGGCTCCGTTTGCTGTGGGCCAATCCATAGGTCTAATCAAAGAAGTTGTTAGTTGCCAGGAATTGCTGGAGAAAATGGTGCGGGACGCTGAGACATTGCTGGCTAATATACAGCGGCGACTTGGAGGGGCACATAGTTAGAATCCCCTAAATTTATGCCCCTTCTTTTTAGAATGTAGCATTTCTATGATTTCACCAGCTTCTTTCTTGTTGTTTCTAGCGTCTCTTCAGCCTCGGCTATTACGCGGTCGATAATCTCCTTAACACTGGGCAAGTCGCCGATACCACCACAACATTCTCCAGCAAACAAAATCCCTTCCTTTTCATCACCCTCGTATATTGCCTTCATATGTCTTCTGGCACCGGCAGCTTGACGGGCTTGCACCCAAAGTGGTGACCCTTCTTCGGCTCGCATCATTTGGAAGCTGAGCCCCATGAATTGCCAGAATGAAAGTCCAAGCAATTGTTTTACTTCGCTAGCCCCCTTAAGTGCTTCCATTAGAGGGAACCCGCTTTTCATCATTGCTTCAGTTGTTTTGGTTTTTAGTGCTCTTCCAGGCATGCCATCGAAATGGTCGCTATATAGTGTGTCCTGTTCAGTAGCCTGCAGGCAGAGCTTCTTAAAATTATCATGGACTCGGCTCTCTTTAGAGAGCATGAACCTGGTGCCCATGGATATACCGTCAGCCCCTAATGCTAAAGCTGCTGCAAGCCCCCTGCCGTTGTAAAAACCGCCGGCTGCTATAAGGGGGACTTTTATGTGGCTGGAGACAAGAGGTATTAACACCATTGAGGTAGCATTAGCTCCATGAGCTGCTGCCTCTTGGCCGGTGATTACAACGGCGTCACAACCTAATTCTGCTGCTCGGACTGCATGCCTGGCAATTGCTGTTGTCCCTAAAACCTTGCCCCCATAGCTGTGGACTTGCTCGATGAACCAGGGCTTTCCCAGGGAGTAGTTTATCACGGGCACCTTTTCCTCTATGGCTACCTGTATGTTTTCCTTAGCCCCGGGACCTATCAGGATTTGGTTTACACCAAATGGCTTATCGGTAAGTTTTCTAATCTGTTTTATGTTTTTTCGCGTCTCGTCGGGAGTGGAGGCGGCGGTAGCAAAAATACCTAGACCACCGGCATTACAGACGGCGGCTACCAGCTCAGGCTCAGTAATCCAGTTCATGCCTGCAAGCATGATGGGGTGCTTTATTCCAAATAGCTCAGTCATGCGTGTCTTAAACATCGTGGTCTCCTCCTTTTGTTGTTTAGTTTAATAAGGCTTGGGGGTCTCTGGAGCTTATCAGTTGCAGATTTTGGCTAATTTGCCTCATGTGTTAGAATTGGATTTGAATCAGTGGGATGCAAGCGATTATGACAGGATTCGACCCTATTGTCAACGTTGCTATTGTCTTAGCGGCGGCTTTGGTCGGTGGCATGGTAGCTCATCGGCTGAGGCAGCCAGTAATCTTGGGCTATCTACTCGTGGGCATTGCTATTGGCCCTTATGGTTTCGGGATAGTTAGAGACGTGGAGTTGATTGAGACTCTAGCTACCATAGGCGTGGCTTTGCTGATGTTTGCAGTAGGGTTGGAGATATCCTATAGTCAGCTGCGAGAGGTAGGCAAGGTCGGTATTTGGGGTGGTATAGCCCAGATTTTAGCCACCTTTGCTCTTGGTCTGGTGGCTGGGAAGCTCCTATTCCAGTGGACTGTATCAGATGCTGCTTTCTTTGGTCTTCTTATCTCGCTGAGCAGCACCATGGTTTGCCTCAAAATACTCATGGAGCGGGGTGAATTAGATTCAGTACATGGGCGAATTATGGTAGCAATTCTCATTGTTCAGGATTTAAGTGTTGTATTTATGATGGTCGTGGTGCCTGTATTTGGTGCCACGCCACAAGTCTTATTGTCTAGCCTCGCAATTGCTCTTGGCAAGGCAGTTCTTTTCTTGGGGGTAGCTGTTATTTTGGGAATTTGGGTGCTTCCCTGGTTGTTGGGGACGGTGGCAGGTATAAGGTCTCGCGAACTTTTCTTGCTAACTGTTCTCATTCTGTGTTTCGGAACAGCTTTTGGAACCTACATTTTCGGGTTGTCTATCGCCTTTGGTGCCTTTGTCGTCGGCTTGCTACTTAAACAATCTAGATTCGCTCACCAGGCTTTGGCTGAGGTTACCCCTTTGCGGGATGTGTTCGCTACCCTTTTCTTTGTGTCCCTTGGTATGCTCCTCAGTCCCAAGTTTGTGGTGGAGCATTGGTCTGCAGTGGTGTTAACTGTGGTACTTATAATTGCTCTTAAATTTGCAATCTGTTTTAGCATCGCCAGGCTCTTTGGCTACGGTGGGCGGACGGCTTTGTTTGTTGGTATTGGTCTGGTTCAGATTGGGGAATTCAGCTTTATTCTAGCTCGGGCTGGAATAAGTTCGGGGATAATATCTGACTACTTCTATTCGGTAGTTATAGCCAGCACTATTATTACTATGTTGCTTACCCCATTGCTAATCGGTTTCGTTTCGGTACTATATCGCAAATTGGCTAGAACTCCAGACCCAGGGGAATTGTTGGCTGGTGATGTTCTTCCTGCAGCTGGGGCAGAATCGAAGCGGCCTTTTACGAAGGTAGTGATATGTGGGTATGGTCGCGTGGGACGAAATATTGCTCAGAGTTTGAATGAACTCGAAATACCCTATCTGGTGATTGAAATGGACCCCGAGCTTATTTCTGAGTTACATCGTAGAGACGAGGCCTCTATCTATGGGGACGCTAGCAATGTTCACGTACTTGCTTTGGCTGGACTGGATAAAGCTAAAGTTATGGTCGTTACATATCCTGACCCTTTAGTAGTGGTGGCTACGGTAAAAAATGCCCTGAGGATTAATCCTAAACTTGAAGTGGTTGCTCGTGTACATAGGAAGAGAGAATCAGAAGTGCTTGAGAGTTTGGGGGTTTCGGATTTGGTAAGCCCGGAATATGAAGCTAGTTTTGAATTCGTGCGCCGCACTCTGTCCCGTATTGGCTGGAGTAAAGCCGGGATTCAACAAACAATAAGCAAATTGAGACATCGCGAAGAGGAAATTGAATCCAGGGTGCGTGAGGAGGGATGACCAGTGGGAATCCGTGCGTACTTCGGTCGCTCTTTACAAAGGTGCGGGAAGAGGCTTTTTTTCTAGCCAGTTCGCGTCTTACTGCCAGATTTTGTTGCGACTTTGCTTGGCTGGCAACATCCCTCTATGGCTCGCAATTGCTCGATAGTGCCAAAGGCAGTCAGGCTACTGGCCTGCGTGACAGTTGTATTCGGACTCGGGTTAGGAACTAATGCCCCGTCCCTCTTTTTCAGAGCTAAAATTCTTACTCCTGGGAAGCGCTCCTCTATTTCTTTTATTGTAGAGCCAACTAATGGCGATTCTTCCCCCGTTTCTATCTCTTCTACAAGCAGTTGTTTCTCTCGGCCGAATAAGACTGTCTCGATAAATTCTACGGCTTGTGGGCGTAAGGCTAGCCTGGCCATTCGTGCTCCGCCGATGATTTCTGGAGCTACCACACGGTGGGCACCGGCTTGCTGCAATTTTCTCTCGGCATCTTCATTATTAGCTCGGGCGACTATGGGTAACGTAGCATTTAGTTCTTGGGCAGCAAGGGTGGTATAAATAATATCGGCGTCATCGCCCAGGGCTATAATTATACCTCTGGCACTGTCTATCCTTGCCTGTCTCAGCGATTCATCCTTAGTGGCATCACCGTGAATGGTTAGATAGCCTGCTTGCTGTGCCCTGTTGACGGCCTCCCTGTCTCGTTCGATAACTACAAATTTAGCTTCTTGTTGTTTGAGTATATTGGCAATTGCTTGCCCAACTCGCCCATAACCGCAAAGGATGAAGTGGTTATTCAGTCTTCTGATTTTGGCTTCCATACGTCGCCTCCCTATTCTGATTCCGAATTCTCCCTCGAGCATGTATTGCACCAGGGTGGTTAGGATATAAAAGGCAGTGCCAACACCAGTTAGAATGAGGATAATGCTGAAGATTCGACCGGCTGTTGACAGTGGGTGGACTTCGGTATAACCCACAGTGGTTATGGTTGTTATGGTCATATACAGGGAATCCATGAAAGACCAGCCTTCAATAGTCCTGTAGCCGATGGTGCCAGCGAATATGACGAGTAACAGCAGGCCTATGCCTCCGGCTAGATTCTGTAGGGGATTTGATAATTTCATCTTAATGCGTATATAGAGAATGAAAAGAGCAATTTATAGAGTTTTATTACAGGGAATCGAGCATACCCTCTATCTCTTCGGAACTCTCGGATGCATTATCCTTTATAGCTCTGATGATGCCGTTGCCATCAATGAGAAAGGTTGTGGGGGCACCGCGCTTGTACTCCGCGCATATCTTACCATCTGTGTCAAGCAGCATAGGGAATGTAAGTCGCAGACCATCGACTATACTTTGCACAGTCTGGCTGCTTTCCCCGCAATTTATAGCGAGTATAATTAGCCCCTCGTTCGTTTGCTCATCAAACACTATTTGGAAGTAAGGCATTTCATCGACACAGGCAGCGCATGAACTCACCCATAAATTTAACAACACAGTTTTACCTCGGAAGTTGCTTAGGGTAATGCTTCGACCATCGAGGGTTTGCAGGGTGAAATCAGGGGCGAGCTTGCCGATTTCGGGCCCCGCTTCAACTTTGGGAGTCAGTGTTAGGGATGGGAACACCTGTGCGAGTGCGCTTTCTATTGCCTCTCGGCTCTTGAAGGAGCCAATCTGGTATGCTTTCACGATGCCCTCAGAATCAATCAGGAAGGTCATCGGGACACCAGGGAGCCCGTAGGTTTTGGCAACTCTTCCTTTGCCGTCGAGCAGTACGGGGAGAGTAAGTCCGTGACTTTCGATGAACTCCTGAATACGTGTGGCTCTGTCACCCACATTGACGGTTAACATCGCTATCTCTTCGGTTTGATACTCGGCGTAGAGTGCTTGCATATGAGGCATTTGGAACTCACAGGCCGGGCAATCAATCTTCCAGAAGGTGAGCATTACCGGCTTACCGCGAAAGTCACTTAGGCTTACAGTGTCACCATTAACAGATTTCAAGGTGAAGTCAGGGGCATAAGGTACTTTATCAGATCTGGCACAGGACACAACCGACCCTATCAGAAGAAGTGCTAATCCCGTGACTAGAATCAGATGCCATTTATGTCTCTTCACGTGAATCTCCTCTTGTGTTCTAGGGTATTTTATATGACGGACTGGAGCCATTGCAATTGTGGCTGGTAAATCGGACTCATGCATTCTCTCGCCTTGGGTGGTGTTCAGGTGGGGGCTAAAGGTGCAAAAAGCTGCTGGATTCAATCATTATGACAAATCATAATTAGAGGACTTGAGTATGGCTTCTATTTCGCATGGACTCATAAAGCGCCCTTCTTTTATTTCCTTAATAATACCATCAGCGTTGATGAAAAGGTCGCGGGAAAAGAGGATATCTGGTAGGTCTCGCTGACTGCGTATGTGTTACGGTGACGATTGAAGAGATTCGAGTTTACTTTCTATCTGCATGTCTGTTTTGAAGGGGACATCTTGTCTTAGCTTGATAATACCTTGGGCATCAATGAAGAAAGTGGAGGGATTGGAACTGGGAGACACCTTGTATTTGGAAGCTACCTCTCCTTCTTGATCAAGCAGTACGGGGAATGTTAATCCTTTGTCTTCGACAAAGCTTTGCACCTGTGCAGGAGGTTGTTTCCAGTTGATGGCCAGTAGTATGAGTTCTTCGCCCGTCCATTTTTCATAGAATGCCTGTATGACGGGCATTTCATTTCGAGAGGTTTGACTGTCTGTCCAGAACTTGAGCATCACAGTCTTCCCCCGGAACTCACTTAAGCTCACTGCTTTTCCGTCAAGATCCTGCAGGGTGAAATCAGGAGCGCGCTTGCCCACTTCGGGGCCCACCTCGGCGGCGGCTGACACAGTGCTACGAGTAGTAAAAGTCTGGTCTTGAAATGCCGCTTCCGTTCCGCTAGCGTCTTTTGATTTGACTTTGAAGTGATATGTGGTGCTTGGTATTAGCCCTGCTAATGTGGTGCTATGGCTAGTGGTTAATTGCTGGTCGAGTGTTGTGGTTGAGCCGTAGGCATTTGTTGTGCCGTATTCCACCTGGCTGGTGGCAGCTTTGTCAGTCGTCCAGCTTATGGTGGCGCTTATGTCAGTGATGTTGGATGCTTTGATTCCTGAAATTGCTGGTGGAGTTGTAGTGGCTTGCGCTAAAGTCGTGAAATCTCCTTCGGAGATCGCTTGATTCTCCTTGGCGTCGGTTGATGTTGCAGTGAAGTGATAGGTCGTACTGAGCTTGAGGTTGCTTATAGTTACGGAGTGGTCAGTAACTAAATTTTCATCAACCTCTGTCCAGGTGCAGCCACCTTCTGGATCGCATACCATTACTTGGCTGGTAGATGGCTCATCTGTTTGCCAGGTTATGACGGCGTTTGTCTCGGTTATATTTGAAACATTAACCTCTGAGATTGCAGGTGGTGTGGTATCTTTAGGGCCAATAGGCAACCAGTTTGGCCACTGGATCCCAACAGCGAATTCTTGAATGGCGTTAAGTGGACTTTCAAGCCAGCCGGCTGCGAAGGCAGAGAAGCCTAGAAGGCCGATAACGGCGATAATGAGGATAGCCACTAGAGCTGGAGGGAACCGCCTCACTCGTATTGGGGCGGTGTCCACAAATGTTTTTCGAGTGCTTACTGATGGTTCTTGTGCACTCACATAAGGCATAGCACCGGGTGAGTCAGAGACTCCCGGTGGTTGGCCACCTGTTCCATATTGCTGGGGTGGCATGGGTTGTTGGATTGGTGTTCCAGGTATGGCACTTGGTGTCGGAGCTGATGGAGTCGGAGGATATGACGGCGGTTGTATAGGCTGTGGTCCTATTATGCCACCTTGTGATGCACTAAACGGTCTGGGAGATGGAGGTGGTGTTAGTGGCCGATGTTCTACCATTCCAGGCGGTGACGACCCCAGAAGGTAATTGCATCTTGGGCATTTTGTGCCTCCCTGTGGTATAAGCGTGCTGCAGATGGGACAGAATGTCGCACCACAGTTGCTGCAGTGCTTCTGACCAGACTCGATTTGCGTTCCACAATTAGGGCAGAATCTTTGCTGCTGCACTAGAGTACCATCCGTTGATTGCTTCGGTGCACCGACTTAAAGTCTCTGTAACTGACCTTATTATACATCCTGGGCAAGAACGAAACTAGGACATTTTTTACTAATGTAGCAGCGAGGCTTTAACCTCGTCACTACATTGAAAACAACCGTTGAAAAACACTCTCAAAGTAGTATTTTGATGAACAGATGGCCGGGTTCAGAAGCTGCGCATAGCTGGCTACAGAGATTTGAGTATGTCCTCTATTTCCTCCTGACTCTGGAAAGGTCCGATCTTTTTATATCTGATGATTCCCTCTGCATCTATGAGGAAGTTTGTTGGTGGAAAGCGTGTAGCGCCATAGGCAGTGGCAACTTTGTTTTTTGGGTCAGGCAGAGCGGGGAAAGTAGTGAACTGCTTCTTTGTTATATAACCTTGCACTATTTTGGCATCGTAAATCATGTGGTAGATGTCCAATACTATTAGCTCCCCATTTGCCTTCTGGTATGCTTCAATTAGGTATGGCATTTGCTCTTCACACTCCTTGCAGTTGACGCTGGCGAACACGACTAGTACTATCTTGCCTTGAAAATCGCTCAGGCTTGTGCTCTTGCCGTCAATGCTTTCCAGTGTGAAACCAGGAGCTTTGTCACCAATTTGGGGGACATTATCGGTACCGCAGCTAATCATTGCTAGCGATATGAAGGCAACGATCGCCAATATTATCGGTGTTTTTCGTTTCACTTGATTAGCGCTCCTTTCATTCATTGACTGGGTTCTAAGACGGTGCGAGTTGACCGAGCCAGGCCAGGTTGCCGGTAAGCATGAGTATGCCAACAATTATAAGCAGTACTCCACTTACTATGGAAATTACCCCCAGATAACGGTTTATACTCTTCCATAGCGGCATGATTGCTCCCCAGACTAAACCGAGAATGATGAAGGGAATACCTAAACCCAGGGAGTAGATAGTGAGCAACAGGGCACCTTCGGCAACAGTTTGAGAACTCCAGGCTAAGGTCAGGATGGCGCCTAGTATCGGGCCGATGCAGGGCGTCCAGCCTAAGGCGAAGGCAGCCCCGATGCCGATAGAGCGTAGGTAACCGGGGTTGCCACCCACTGTCGTGTTTAGACGTTTTTCATAGTTCAGCCAGGGTAATTTGAAGGCGGCTATTAGGAATACACCAAAGGCGATAATCAGACCGCCGGCTATCTGGCTGAGTAGAGTTGAATAGGCGGTTATGGCTGTACCTATCAAACCAACTGAGGCACCCAGGCCGATGAAGATTATGGAGAAGCCAAGCACGAAGCTGAGGCTGTGAAACAAAGCTGGCAGGTAGCTTTTCCTAGTATTGGGGTCGATGGCGGTAACGCCAGCCAGGTTAGCTAGATAGGCTGGTACCAGGGGTAAGACGCATGGCGAGAAGAAGGAAAGTAGTCCGCCGGTAAAAGCGACGATGTAGGAAATATCTGTCATTTGCTGTCCTGCTTCGCCAACGTGCCATCCAGCAGTTTCTTTAGCTGCTCCTTGGGCTGGTAGCCAATTGCATGCTGTACAGGTTTTCCGCCTTGGAATACCATAATAGTCGGGATGCTCATAACTCCGTACTTTGAGGCTACAAATGGGGCTTCATCTACGTTAACCTTGGCGAATTCTATTTTCCCCTTGTATTCATTGGCTAACTCCTCGACGATGGGAGCAACAGCACGGCACGGACCACACCAGGGTGCCCAGAAGTCAACCATCACTGGCTTTTGTGAATCTAAGACAGCTTTTTGAAAGCTATCGTGGTCTACATTCGTTATGTTTTGTGACACGGTCTCGGCCTCCTGATTTTTTTATTTGGATGACTTTAAGGCTACTCCTTTGTCTGTGCAAGGGTAGCACATTCGATGCAGGCATTATTATCAATGCAGCTATTGCTAGCTACAATACAATCTTTTAATATGGCTTGCTCTCCTATTGTAACATTTTGCCATAGAATTGAGTTTTCTATTATAGCACCATCCTTTATTGTACAATCTGTGCCAATAACCACTGGCCCTTTGAGCTGAACGCCCTTGCCAATGGTGCAATCTCTATCAACTAGTATTGGTCCGGTCAACTTGGCTTGGGGATGGACGGAACTCTTTTCGTTTATCCGGATTTCCTCAGGCGTGAAGGCAACCTGGACGCTTTTGCCGAACATTAAATCGTGGTTCAACTGTAAATACTGCTCTGGAGTCCCAGCGTCAATCCAGTAGACATCGGTTGCGTAGCCGGAAACAGGCTCTCCGTCAGCTAAGAGTGCGGGGAAGACATCGCGTTCAAACATAAAACGTTTGCCTTGTGGGATACGCTTTAGGATTTCAGTTTCAATAATGTAAACGCCGGCATTTATCATGTTGCTTGTAACCTGCTCACGCTTTGGTTTCTCGACGAAGCGGGTTACCCGCTGATTACTATCGGTTTCAACAACGCCGAATCTAGTGGGGTCTTCTACGGGCGTCAGGGCGATGGTTACCTTGGCGCCTTTATTTTTATGGAAACGTAGCATGTCGGTCAAGTTGATATCGGTGAAGATATCTCCATTCATAACGAAGAAAGTGTCGTCTATGTACTGCTCGGCGTTCTTGATAGCCCCAGCAGTGCCCATTGGGTCTGTTTCGACGCTGTAAACTAGCATCGTACCCAGTTGGCGGGCATCACCGAAATAGTCTGTAATGCAATCTGGCTTATGACCTAAGGCTAGAATGATTTCTTTTATTTTGTGATTGCTGAGGTGACGAAAGACATATTCAATAAACGGCTTATTCAGGACTGGCACCATAGCTTTCACAGTGGAGTAGGTGAGTGGACGCAGCCTGGTGCCTTCACCGCCAACAAGAATGACTGCTTTCACTGAGCCTTTAGCTTTTTCCTCGGTGATTTTCGCTAATATTTTACTCCGTTTCTCCTGTCTTGGCAAAGTTCATTTGGCCTGTAAATCGAAGTGGAAAAATTGTGTTGCGTCATATGTGGTCTGCTGAGCCATGGCGGACTCGTTGATGCCCTTCAGTGCGGCAACAGCCTTCAGGCTTCTAAAGATGTCTGCGGGTTCAGAGCGATACTTGGTCTCTCTGCCGTATGTTACCGGACAGTCTGTCTCCAGAAGCAGTTTTTCCGGCGGTGTTTCCTTGATAGCCCGTCTGTGCTCCTGGTGGTATTCCGCAGCTGGGGTGGCTGAAATGAAGTAGCCGGCTTCGATTATATCTTTCAGCACGCTGGAAAATCCGGTGAACCAGTGGAAAACAGCTTTTTCAATACCGGTCTCTTTAACCAAGTCAAAACTGTCTTTCCAAGCATAGCGACTGTGTAGTATAACCGGCTTTCTGTATTCCTTGGCTAAAGTTAACAGACGTCTTAGGGTTTCCTTCTGTAGCTCTTTGGAGGCTACTTTGACTACTCTTTTATCGTAATCCAGTCCTATTTCGCCTATTGCCACGATGTGTGCGGCTCTTTCTTCAATGGATATTAGAGTGGCGTCGATTCGTCGAGAATCTAAATTACCTAGTTCCCAGGGGTGTAGGCCGAGAGCCGGATAGACAAGGGTGGGATACTTCAGGCTGATTTCCATCACCTTCTGGTTTGATTGGTGACTTGAGCCAACAGCGACAATGGCTATAACGCCAGCCTCTTTGGCTTTTTTGAGCGCTGGTTCAAGTTTTTCCAGCTCATCGAGATGGGCATGTGTGTCAATAACTTCAAGTAAGTTTTCCTGTTTCATTCTTGTCAGCCCGGGTTTCTATTTTAGATATTGTGATGTGCCATTTGCTCGATGTAAGAAATGACCATACTCGGCTGCATGGTGCCTTTTTCGGTTATTATCCCGGTTACTAGGTTGAGCGGAGTCTTGTCAAAGCCTGGCTCTAGCTCTGGTGCTTTGGCTATGTAACCGTAAGTGTCGAACTTAGCGGTTTCACAGATAGTGAAGAGCGGGATTTTTTTCTTCTTGGCCGCCTGAGCCAGTGTAAGTGTCGGTGTGCCGTTAATAAGATAATCATCGGCTGTTATGCTGTCAGCACCGACTAATGCCTTGTCTGCTTTGGCTATGCGGAGGTGTATATTTTCATCACGTATTACTTCTACTGGAATGTGGTGCTTCATTAGTTGCTCGGCGGTGATTTTCCCGTAAGCTTTATCCCTAAACTTAGATTCAGCGGTGATAACCCGGAACCTTGTCTCTCTCTTTCTGGCTAGCTCAAGGACCTTGCAGACTGTCGAACTATAGCTGCAGGTTATCACCGTATCAAGGTCGGTGATTATTCCGCAGCCGTACTCTACAGCTTTAGAAAAAGCTCTTACCGATGATTTGATGAGCTCGTTTCCCTTAATCTTGGCGAAATTCTTTAGAGAAACTGGGTCCTTTTCACTCTGAGACCTAGTGATAATCTGATTCAGAAGCTCGTTGGTATAGTTAGCTATAGGAGTTATGCTAGGTCTGGCTTTAACAAGTTCTGCGGCTACCATTTGTACTTCTTCAACAAATTCGGTGATGGTACGAGCTTGGCTTGCGTTTACAGCAAAATTTAGAGTGCTGATAGCTTGCCGTGATAGCCAACCGGCACCGTGTACCCTATCGCTTTTGATTTTATTTATTCTTTCGATTATCTTGCTATTCACGGTCTCATTTAATTGCCCTTTAGTATATAATAACTGGTGACGAAAGTCTTGAGTTCTGTTGTGGTGGGCTGAATGGATGAGGAAATTCTAAGGGCAAAATTCTTAGGCTCTCTGGTTGGTACCGCGGTTGGGGATGCTGTTGGCGCTGGTTTTGAGGGTTTGCGGATGGCTGAGCCTGAGGCGATTGAGGCTGCAACTGCCAGGAAAGAGCTTCTAGCCTATACTGATGATACTCAAATGATGATAGGCATGACTGAATCGCTGGTGTATAGAGAAGGTTTTGATGGTGAACATATGGCACATACTTTTGCGCGAAATTATGAGCGTGAGCCGTGGCGTGGCTATGGGCCAGGACCGCCGCAAATATTCAGAATGATAAGGGCTGGTGAAGCCTGGGACAAGGCAGCTGAAAAGATGTATCGTGGCGGCTCTTATGGTAATGGCTCGGCAATGAGGATTGCCCCTGTAGGCGTCTTTTATTACGATGATTTAGCTATGCTGAAAGAGGTGGCTTACAAATCAAGCCAGATTACACATAGCCATGAACTGGGTGAGGAAGGGGCGGCTTTGCAGGCCTATGCAGTGGCTTTGGCTGTGAATCTGGAGACAGCGGAAGCTCTTGACACGCGGGAGTTTTTAGCTAAGCTAGGTGAGTTTGTTAAGCACGAGGTGTACAAGCAAAAATTGGCTAAGGTAGAGATGCTCCTGGGTGAGCTGGATAGGGCTAGAGTGGTGGCTGAGCTGGGTAATGGCGTTGAAGCTTTTAACTCGGTGCCGACAGCCATATATTCGTTTCTTTCCCACTTCGGCTCTTTCGAGGAGGCAATCCTGTTTGCTGTCAGCCTCGGTGGGGACACTGATACCATAGCGGCGATGACCGGGGCCATAGCCGGGGCTTATCAGGGCGTAGACACTGTGCCGAACAAGTGGCAGATGAAGCTGGAAAATCGGATATACATAGAAGAGTTGGCGAAGGTGCTGTATGATGTCTGGGTTCGAAAGAGGCGCGGCAAATAACTCTAGACATGTAGCTCGATTATGTCGTTATCTTGCAGGACATGACCTTGACTGACTCTCTGCCCATCGAATTTTCCCGAGCCCCAGACGACAGCGTACTTCAGTTTGGCTTTGAAATCTTTGTGAATGTCTTCAGCGGCCTCTTTTACTGTGCTGCCTCTTTTCAATATTATCGGGTCAGTCAGGTCTGGCTTCTGCCCCGGGCTTTTGGTGTGGACGCGTATAATTTCCAAGGCTTTGAAAATTCCCTTTTTGAGGTCTTGCAGGTTGTTGCCCTCTGTGCCGGACACTGAAATCATGGGGAACTTGGCGTTATAGCGCGAATTCAATCGGCTCCAACTGGCAGCCGAGCTGTCCAGGTCATTCTTATTGCCTATGATAAGTATTTTCCTTTGCCGTTTGCCGATTGTAGCCTCGGTAGTCTCTTTTGTGGCCGGCACTATGCCTATATTGTCCAGCTCCTGAAGGGTAGCCTCTGCCTGTTCTACTGGGCGGTTGTTAAGGTCGACGATTATAGCTATCAGGTCGGCGTTTCTGGCGATATTATTTAGCCAGACGCGGGAGTCCTTGCCTGTCACTGGCGGTGTGTCAACCAATTGGATTTGGATATTTTCGAATTTCATCATACCTATATTAGGAGTCTTGGTGGTGAAGGGATAATCGGCTATTTCGGGCAAGGCATCGGTGACAGCAGCCAGCAGTTGTGACTTGCCCACATTGGGCAGCCCGACCAGGGCTACCTGGCCGGCGCCTTCTTTCCTGATGTAAAAGCTGGCTCTGCTGGTGGCAGCCTTTCTCTCCGCTTCTTCGGTGAGCTTGGCTATTCTTCGTCTCAGGTCGCCATACAGATGGTCGGTGCCCTTGTGCCTGGGCATGATGGCCAGCATGACTTCCAGAGCCTCGATTTTATCCTCCGGAGTCTTAGCCTGCCTGTAGCGCTTTTCAGCGTCAAAGTATTGTGGCGGTAGGTTCGCTGGCATAGTCTCTCAACCTGTTTTAGTTTAATTTTAGCATAATCCCCCTAGGGAGATTAAGGTTGAGCTTGTTGTGAAACTCTAAATCAAAGCAAAGGAGATTATAGTTATGGATGAATTAGCCAAGACTAGGGAATATCAGAAAATAATATTACGCAATCAGATAGCAATTTTAGATATGATGGAAGCATTGGCTAAAGAATTGACGGGTAAAATTCCAGTAATATCTGTTGAAGTGTCAGATATTACTGGCGGCACTTCAATTATTGATGTCGTACCAACTATTCGAATGGTGAAATTCTGCCAGGAGGCACCAGATTACTTCGCTCTGACGGAGGAATAAGCTCCCATAATTTACATGCATTAGAGTGGGTGTCATTCAAAATGTTTAATTTTTCAACTATTTGCTTAGCATCTGACCACCTGTCGGCATCAAATACATGTAAAGCACTTAACACCTTCGTCCTACTGGGTCTCTTGCCCTCAACAACAATAATAGGAATGTTAAGAATGTCTTCTTTGGACGGGTTATCTTTTATTGCCCTAGCCACATTTTCCATTATTACAACCATTTCTTTAACATCTTGTTTTGCTTTATCAGATTCCTTTTTAGCAGCGATATATTTAAGAATGGCGTCTTCACTCATACCAACCTCCTATATGAATTATGATAGTAGTTTAGATAAAGGAAATCAACTAAAACTGGAGAACCTTGAGGAATAAATAAATGGCAAGTGTTTAAGTAATAATACCAACACATTGCCTAACAGAAGATATTTGGCTATTCATGGCACTATGCAAGGCTTGTGCCTGCGTAACAATAAGCGAGAAGAATTTGGCTCCCCGTAGTTAGTAAAAGAATTGCCCCTTCTGCTACAATGTGATGCGCTTGGCGCCAGGCTCCGGTTCTAGTTAGCTACGAGGAGGGAACAAGAATGAAATGGATTTCTTTGATTGCTTTAATTTTGACCTGTTTGTTATTAGCTGGTTGTGCTAAACCGGTGGAAGTGCCTTCTCCTGAGCAACCATCTGAAGGAGTAAAGATTGAGCATAAGTTTGTGGAAGCTGGCGGGGTTGAATGGCACTACGTTGAAGCCGGCAAAGGTGAGCCTGTGGTTTTTCTTCATGGCTTGCCGGAAAGCTGGTTTTCCTGGCATTATCAAATCGAAACGGTTAGTAAGAAATATCGCGTTATAGCTGTTGATTTGAAGGGGTACGGGCAGTCCGATAAAAGCGATGGCGACTATACAGCCCAGGGGGTGGCGAACGAGCTGATTGCTCTATTTGATGCCATTGGGCTGGATAGGTTCTCACTGGTAACTCATGATTGGGGCACGTTGATAGGCGACTGTATCGCCAGCACTATTCCCGACCGAATCGTCAAGTATATCCGCATGGAAGCGCCAGTGCTGAAGATTGACCCGACCAAGCATCCTCAGTTCGAGCTGTTCAAAAATCAGGATGTGGCCACAGGCATGATGTCACAAGCCAGAACTTTTATTACCATGGTTTATGAACCTCGAACAGTGCAGAAAATCAGCGATGAGGACATGGAAGGCATTATCTTCGAGTTCAGCCGCCCCGGGGTTGCTGAAGCTGTACCTCGGTACTTTAGAGACTTTAGGCTCGAAGACGAGGACGTCCGGCTGGAGCGGTTTAGCAAGATGACATTCCCGGTGCTGGTGCTTCAAGGGGAGAAAGACCCGGCCCAGCCATTGTGGTACTATGAAGGTATTGAAGAGGTCTTTCCAAATGTTGAGTTTCAAATCATCGAGGATTCAGGCCACTTCACGGAGCTGGAAAAGCCGGAGGAAGTTAGTAAGGCCATACTCGATTTCCTGAGCAACTAGATACCTATTGTGAAGGCAGGAGGCAACACGATGGAAAAACTGTCGGTTAAAGAAAGGGTAATCTATCGCTTTATCCTTAACGAGAAGAGGGTTTACAGGCATTGGTACACCAGGTTTCTGATTTGTGGCGTGGATTTAGCCCGGATTCGGGGAGTAGTGTCACGGATAAAGAATTTCTATATGTGGTGTAGCGAATGGTCGAAAGAAGGGGAGAGCCTACTGAAGCTAGCTGAAGACGCCCTGTCAAATGGGAATACTTACACCGCTAGATGCTTATTCCATGAGGCAGCGGGGTGTTTTCATATCGGTCAGCATATCTACTTTATAGACCTTGAGCAGAAGGAAGAGGCTCAGGAGAAGGCCAGGCGGAGTTATAGAAGAGCCGTTGAGTTATACGATGAAGACAAAAGACCGATAAGATTAGAGATACCTTTTCGGGGGATTTTAATTCCCGGTTACCTCAGGCTTGCAGGGCAGCCGAACAGACCGCTGATAATTTATATCAACGGATTGGACAATATAAAGGAAGTTGAAAATCACTATATGGGGAGCTTGCTGACGGAGGCTGGTTTTAACTGCTTCAGCTTCGATGGGCCGGGGCAGGGAGAGATGTGGAAGAACATGAAGATGATTCCTGACTATGAAAAGGCGGTTAGCGCTATTATCGACTGGTTTGAGAAGAATAACAAATACGGTATTAATCTTAAAAAGATAGGAACGTCTGGCTTTAGTTTTGGTGGTTATCTGGCGCCTCGTGCTGCGGCATTTGATAAGAGGATTTCTTGTGCTATTGGAAATGGTGGCGTTGGTTATATAACAACGGAAATGGCTAAAAGAGTAACTCCAATTTGGGCCAGGGATTTGTTGTATGTCACCGGTTTCAAAAGCGTGGAGGAAGCTAGAGATAATTGGGGAGAAATCGACATTAAAAAGGCACCACCGCTGGACCGTCCGCTTCTTATCATTCACGGGGGAAGGGACATAGTGGTCCCTAATCCCACAGAGCAGGTCGATTACATTATGAATTGGGCGATTGGGGAAAAGGAGTTAAAGTGGTATCCTGATGGTGAACACTGCTGTGCCAACTACTTCGATGAAGTGATTCCTTATTCTATTGATTGGTTTAAGAAGCATTTGTTGAGATAACAGAATATTTCAATGGTATAATGCGAGACATGAAACTCAAGGACGTCTTTAAGCTAGTAGCATGTATTGTTGCTTGCCTGGCTGCTGGTGCCATCGGTTCTATATTTACACGGGAGGCGATTCCAAACTGGTATGCAACGCTGGAGAAGCCGGCTTTTAACCCACCGAACTGGTTGTTTGCTCCGGTGTGGACACTACTGTATATACTGATGGGCGTAGCCGCATTTCTGGTCTGGCGTAAGGGATTGGAGAATCGACAGGTCAGGATAGCACTAATCGTGTTCCTGGTGCAGTTGGTTCTAAATGCCCTGTGGTCGGTGGTTTTCTTTGGCCTCGAGTCTCCTTTGTACGGATTAATCGTAATCTTCGCTCTGTGGGTGGCGATACTGTTCACCGTTCTGAAGTTCTTCAGGATATCTTTGGCCTCTAGCGCACTTATGTGGCCTTATCTGCTCTGGGTGACTTTTGCGGCGGTTCTGAATTCATCGATATGGTTATTGAACCGATAAGCCGCAAGCGTAACTAAAGGCAAGTTATCTGCATAACCTATCCCGCTGCACATTAATTCTGGAAATGAAAGCTTCGAAGGATTGTTATGAGTGCTTGCAGAAGCTGGCTTGCCAGGCCGCTGAGCTGGCGGCGAATGATGAGCCGGCTAAAGCCAGAGCTGTAGCAGAGAGCCTGAAGATACTTGGTGACAATTTCTCTCTGGATAGTGTATCTATTGTTATCGCCACCAAAATCCATGATGCCATAAAGAGGATAACCGGAAATTCTGACCCTTACCGGCAGATGAAAGACAAGGAGATCGCGGTCGCCAGAGAGCTGTCGAAGCAGATAAAAGTTGAACATGGCAGCTTTAGAAGTTGCCTCAAGTTTGCCGCTCTGGGGAATACCATAGATTTCTTCAGGCCTCTTGATGTTATGAAGAAGGACATGAAACGGCATGTGGATTTTGTCATCGATGATTCGGAGCGGTTTGAAGCCAAACTTAAGCATGCCCGAAGAGTTCTGTATTTGGCGGATAATGCTGGTGAGGTGTTTTTTGATTTACTGCTTATCAGGTGGATGAGGCAATGGGCTTCTGTTGCTTATGTGGTTAAGGCCTCGCCGGTTCAGGATGACGTTACTGTGGAAGATATCAGGCGAGCCGGGCCTGAAGCTGAGCTAGGCGAGATAATGACCACCGGGACGGCTACCCCGGGCATAGATTTCTCTGTGGCGTCGGCGGAGTTTAAGCGTGAGTTCAATTCTGCAGACCTCATATTTGCCAAAGGCATGGGCTATTATGAGTCTCTATCTGAGATGCCGGCGGAAGGCAGGGTTTTCTACTGTCTCAGGGCGAAATGCCAACCGGTGGCTGATTCCCTCAAAGTTCCACTGAACAGCTATGTGGCAATGCTGAGGTAAAGGCGATCGATGAGGTCAGATGTATTTCGTGATTTCGGTGAGACTGCGGATTCTGGGGCAGTCGGTGATGTCCGGGAAATAGTCGTTGCGGTCGATGAATAAAGCTTTCATGCCGACCCCTCGGGCACCGACAATATCCAAGTCGTACTGGTCACCAACATATATGGCTTCTTCAGGCTTGACCTTAGCTTTCTTTAGCGCTGCCTGGAATATCTTTGGCTGTGGTTTGTCACAACCAACTTCGGCAGAGGTTACCTTGAAATCGAGGTACGGTTGTAGTCCTAACTCCGTATATGTGGACTCCATGTCCTGGACGACGTTGGAAATCAGCCCTAAGATTAAGCCTCGGTTCTCCAGCTCTTTTAAGGTGGGTAAGGTATCATCAAAGGTTCTGAACTCCCACTTATGCTCTCGGATTGCTGCCAGTATTTGAAGTGCCGTGTCACGGCTAGCTTCCACACCAGCTCCTTCGAGTATCCTGGTTGCGTATTCGACGTAAAAGTTGATTTTTTCCTCTGGAGTTTTCTTGTCTACGGGTGAGCGGGAGTTCTCATCACGCCAGTACATGTCTGCTGCAGCTAAGGAGCTAAATAGCGTCTTTGCTTCCACCTTAATGCCGCGCTCTCGGCAGGCATTAGCCCATGCCTCTTCCCGAGGTGGATGGTAAGTGGCCAAGGTGTTGTAGAAGTCAAAGAAGACAGCTTTGATCATGCCGAGTTGAAATTGTAGAGAAAGCGACTTGAGGTGTCAAACTAAAGGTCAATCAGACCTATCTGGTTCCAGGTGAAGCCATCGTTGGTGCTTATGGAGAAGGCGCTCTGGTCGTGGCTGCCGCCACCGGCGGAGCTGGTACCGCAATAAACCGCTTTGCCATCGGGAGACCAGGCTACGCGGGCCTGACCGGGGCCGGTGGGTGTTTTCTGGCTACTCTGCCAGGTGGGGTATGGTGACTGTGGGTTGGATGTAAAGTATACCTGAGGGCCTGGATTGAAAGTGGCTGGCTTAGCCAACATAGCTCCAGCCAACAGCTTGCCCCGGCTGAACATGCCGTAATGCGCCAGACTGCAGATGATATCGTTGCGAACCAGAAGTCGGTAGCAGACGGTGTCATCAAGACGGTAAACGTCATCATTAGGATTGCCGGCGGTGGCTACTCCTGGTGGATTATCAGTCCAGCAAGTGTAGACATGCCGGTGTGCGGGGACGGTGCCAGAGTAATCTGCTGGCAAGGCTATATCGGCATAAGTTAGCGGTGTTCCTGGTGTGTCTTGGCCTGATTGGCAGATTTCTACAGGGTAGCCTGCGGAGCTATTCCAGATTGTGGTATCTCCGCCAAGGTCCCTGATGCCGATGTAGAGGTAGGTGTCATCGGTAGCTGGAGCGGGGCCAGTGGCGGTGATAGCCAGAAGAGTGCCGTCAGCAGCAAACCCTGGTGGATACTCGATGGCGAAGACGTCGGCGTTTGACCAGCCGGTGGCGCCGGTGCTCATGTCTTTCCAGTTGCTGGGAAATCCACTGGTTATGTTCACCAACACTCTGCCGTTACCACTGCCTGTGGAAGTGCCTACGGCTAAATCACGGCGGCCATAGCTTGGCGATATGGCAATGCAATTGACTTGCTCACCGCCACCTAGTTTGCCGCTTAATCCGGTGGCAGTGAAATTGGCACCACCATCAGTGGACAGATAAACCTCAGTACCGGCATTGGCAGCTACGGCAACGATTTTCGGGTCATCCGGGGCTATGGCTAGTTCTGTCCACGGCGCCGCTGCAGGAAGGCCTCTTGTTATGTCAGTCCAGCCGATACCGCCGTGGTCTGATTTGTAAAGCTTAGCGTTTGGGGAATCGACGGCGTAAATGGTGTTATTGTAGGCGACAGCTATGTGGCTGACATCGCTATTGGGCACTGTAAGCAAGGTGCTGACGATAGGTGTTACGACTTGGGGCTTTTCTTCCGGTGGGGCTGTAGCTATTGTGAATTTGACGGTTGCTGGAGTGGGGTCAGAATTGCCAGCTTCATCTCTTGATTTGACATAAAATGTGTAAGTGCCGTTAGGCAAGTCATTGTATATCCTGGTGGTATCAGCGGTGAACGGAGAATAGTCTGTATCATAGCCTTCTAGATAATATGAGTAGGTCAAGTTAATGGTTAGAGTTCTATCATCGCTACCAATCCATTCGAAGGTGACTTTGTTGTAGCTGATGGTTTCAATCGGGGCGATGGTAATTACTGTTTGAGGTTGTGTAGTGTCTGGAGTTGGTAGTTCTGGTGGGGGTGGCGGTTGGGGTGATGGTGTTATGGGTTTAGGGCTGCAAGAGATGTTTGCCAAAACCAGCAGAACCAGATACACAATGCATAGTATTCCGGGCTTACTGATTGTATTCATCGGCTGACTTATGCAGTCTTAGTGTGTTTCGATTCTAGCATAATTGTATAGAAACATCACTTTTGGGGTCTTTTGACACTCAGACATAAAGTTGATAAGCTTGGTTAAGCTTCTGAGGAGGTTAAATTGCCTGAGGAAAAGAACAAAGTGGACATGGAAAAAATCGTCTCCTTATGTAAGCGGAGAGGTTTCATCTTTCCTAGCAGCGAGATCTACGGTGGGTTGGGTAGTTGTTGGGACTATGGGCCGCTAGGGGTGGAGTTGAAGCGGAACGTTAGAGACGCCTGGTGGCGAGCAGTAGTTCAAGAACGGGATGACATGGTTGGTATAGATGCCAGCATAATGATGCATCCCCAGACGTGGGTAGCTAGTGGTCATGTTGAGGGCTTTTCTGACCCCTTGGTAGAATGTAAGGCCTGTCACTTCAGGTGGCGGGCCACTGACCTGAATGGTGATAGCTGCCCCGATTGTAGCGGCGAGCTGACGGAGCCGAAGCAGTTCAACTTGATGTTCAAGACTTTTATGGGGCCAGTGGAGGATGATGCCAGCGTTGTTTATCTGCGTCCGGAGACAGCTCAGGGTATTTTTGTTAATTTCGATAATGTACTGGCTACTTCAAGGAGAAAGTTGCCTTTTGGTATTGCGCAAATGGGCAAGTCATTTCGCAACGAAATCACAACTGGTAACTTCATCTTCAGAACCAGAGAGTTTGAGCAGATGGAGATCGAGTACTTCGTCAAGCCGGGCACTGATGAGAAGTGCTTCAATTACTGGGTGAAGGAGCGCTTCAATTGGTACTTAAAGCTTGGAATCAGAGAGGAGAACCTGCGCCTTCGCCAGCATGCTAAGGAAGAACTGGCTCATTATGCCAAGGACTGCGACGATATTGAGTATCTTTTCCCTATGGGTTGGGCGGAACTAGAGGGCATTGCCAACCGGGGCGACTTCGACCTTGTGCAACATGCTAAGTATAGCGGAAAAACCTTGAGCTACTTTGATGAGGAGACAGGGGAGCGTTATACGCCCTATGTTATTGAGCCTTCGGCCGGTGTTGACCGCTCGACGCTGGCTTTCCTTATAGATGCCTATGATGAGGAGCTAGCTGAAGGGGAAACCAGGGTGGTTTTGCATTTTCATCCAGAATTAGCTCCAATCAAAGTGGCCATTCTGCCTTTAAGCAGAAATGAGAAGCTGGTGCCTCTAGCTAGGGAGGTATATGCTGAACTTCGCCGACATTTTATGACGCAGTATGATGATGCCCAGAGCATAGGTCGGCGGTATCGTCGGCAGGATGAAATCGGTACCCCATTTTGTGTTACTATTGATTTCCAATCGCTGGAGGACAAACAGGTTACTATTCGAGAACGCGATAGCATGGCGCAGATTAGATTGGCGATAAAGGATATGGCGAATACCTTACAGTCTAAACTGAGCGGTGAGCCCTTTGCTACACAGTCACTATGGGAAACTAGGACACCAGGTACTTCGGAATAAATAATAAATAATGAAGATTCTCCATTCTTTTGAACTCCGTCTGGGCGTGGAGACTTTTGATGTCGACTCGGCTACGGGATCCTCGACAAGGCTGATTGATGTTCTCAGGGCTCTGGGCGAGGTGGTAGAATATGCAGTGGGCAATGGTGTTGACTTGGTTATCTTCTGCGGCGATATACGAGGCTCTTAGAGAGGCTCATTATGCTACTATTGCCGAAGCAGGCAGGAGATGTGCTTTAGATTGGGTGAGTGGACGAGCCAGAAGTTGACTCCGGTTGAAGGCTAAAGAAATACTTAGAGACTAAGAAAGTATTTGATGAGTGCCAGGAGGTCTTATTTGGATATGGCGAAAGGTTGATATGGGAAGCGGAGCAAAGGATAGAAGAAGGTATGGAGGTTGGAAGTTAAGATGAGGTTAAAGTTTGGCATAAGAGCTAAAATTCTTATCTTTTTTTTGGCTTTGTCTTTTATCTCACTGGGTGTTACTAGCTCACTGGCATTTCGTACCATATATCAGGTCAGGGATATTGCCAAAAAGAGTAGCGCTACCATGGTAGACGAAGTTGCGCGTCAGAGCATTGTTGCTTTGGAAGACCTGGGCCGAACTTTAATACAGCGGCGGGCACTGTATGTTGCCAATGAGATGGAACTCTTTATGCGGTATCATCCAGCCTTGAGCATTTCCGAGTTGACGGGGAATAAGGAGCTGGGCGAGATAGCAGTTCAACGTGTAGGACAAACTGGGTCTACAATGGCCTATGATAAGACTGGCACGGTCTATTTCCATAGCACCCCTCAAATGGTGGGTGTCAACTTACTTAAGGTGGGTGGTGAGCCTGTCTACTTTGCGTCTATCGTAGGAAGGAGTTTTAAGGGAGAAGCCTCAGGCATTTATGACTGGGAAGATACTAAAGGGGAGGTCAGGACAAAATATATGCATTGTATGCCTGTAGAAGGTACGGAGTTTGTAGTAGCGGCATCTACCTACATTGATGAGTACTCGGCACCTGCCGGGGAGTTAGAAGCTGAGATAACTTCCACAGTTAAGAAGGCTATGCAAGACATAAATGAGAGAGTAGAGAAAACGCAGTGGATTCTCACTGGTGTTTTCGGTGGCATGATTCTTATTGCTGCTGCAGTGATATTTTTACTATCAAGGGCGATCACCCGGCCAATACTGGCGTTGACCAAGGGTGCTGAAGTCATAGCCAAGGGCGAGCTTGACTATAGCATTAGTGCTGATACTGGTGATGAAATCCAGCAGTTGGCTGAGCAGTTCAATGATATGGCCAAGGCTTTAAAGGAGTCCTATACTGACCTGGAACGAAAGGTTGAAGATCGCACCAAACAGGAACGACAGAGAGCGGAGCAACTACGTACCATAAACGAGGTTGGCCGTAAGATTAGCTCTATCGTGCATCTTGACGAACTATTACCGTATGTAGGCAACCTGCTCCATGAGACCTTCCACTACTATAATGTCAACATCTTTCTGATGGAACCTAGCTCTGGTAAAGTTGCGCTTAAAGCGCTGTGTTTAAGCGGACAGAAAGGGGTTATACCGGTGCAGGTGCCTCTGGAGGTTGATGAGGAGAGTATAGTTGGCTGGGTAGCTCAGACAGGTGAGCCGATTTTGGCGAATGATGTAAGTGAGGATTTTAGGTATCGTGCTGTCGAGGCATTAAGAGACACTAAGTCTGAGCTTGCTGTTCCTGTCAAGATTGGGAACAACGTTCTTGGAGTTTTGGATATCGAGAGCACCGAAGTTGATGCTTTTGGCGAAGCTGATTTATACACTGCCCAGACGCTAGCTGACCAGCTGGCTGTGGCTATTGAAAATGCCCGTCTCTACGAGGAGACACGTCAGATAGCAGTTATGGAGGAACGTAACCGCATGGCCAGAGAGATCCATGACACACTGGCTCAAGGATTCAGCGGCATTATTCTACAGCTTGAAGCAGCTGAACAGGCATTGGGTGAGGATGTTGCAGCAGCGGAGCGGCATTTGAATCAAGCTCGAAGCCTGGCTCGAAAAAGCCTAGCTGAAGCTCGGCGGTCGGTGTGGAACCTACGGCCTCAGGCTTTGGAACAGCTGCCTTTAGTTGAGGCGATTAAACAGGAGGTAGATAAACTCAGTCAGGGCGTTGGTGTGAATGCTCAGTTCGATGTTTTTGGTGTGAGGCGTGGCCTGCCGCCAGAAATAGAAGCAGGTCTTCTGCGCATTTGCCAGGAGTCCCTGACTAATGTGAGGAAACATGCCAAAGCTACTGAGGTGGAAGTGAGTCTGACTTTTGATGAGTCAGCGGTGGAGCTGAGTGTTAGCGACAATGGCGTTGGCTTCAGGCCAAGAGCATCAGGTGGTGATGAAAAGAAAAGGGATACCTTCGGGTTAGTAAGTATGCGGGAACGGGCTCGAGGCTTAGGAGGTACATTTGAAGTACAGAGCAGAAGAGGTAAAGGAACGCTGGTTAAGGTAGTTATTCCTACCAGCAAGGAGGTTTCGCAGTGGGAGCTATAAAGATTTTGATTGCTGATGACCATCCGGTGGTTAGAGAGGGGTTGTTTGCCATGCTGAGCAGGGAAGCTGACTTTGAGGTGGTTGGCGATGCTAAAGATGGGGTGGAAGCAGTGAATAAAGCCAAGGAGTTGAAACCGGACGTAGTGCTTATGGACCTTCGGATGCCGGAGATGGATGGTGTAGAGGCTATGCGTCAGATAAAGTCAGTGGTGCCTGATGTTAGATTCATAATCCTGACCACCTATAGCGATGACGAGTATATATTTAGTGGTATCGAAGCTGGTGCTCGGGCCTATCTCCTTAAAGATGCTCCGAGAGAGGATTTATTCAAGGCAATAAGGGCTGTTTATCAAGGTGAGTCACTTATTCAGCCAGTGGTGGCATCAAAATTGCTTGACCGTTTCTCCGAGCTATCTCGTCGGACACCGTCTGGTGATGAGCTTTCCGAGCGAGAGTTGGAAATATTGCGTCTTATGGCTAAAGGTGCGGCTAATAAAGAGATTAGTGCTCAACTTAGCATTGCCCAGAGTACGGTGAAGACGCATATTGCTAATATTTTTCAAAAACTGGGAGTGAATGACCGTACCGAAGCCGTAACTCAAGCTCTTAAGAAAGGTATAATCCGTCTTTAGTCATGCTAAAGTATTACTTAACATCGGATAGAAGGTTGACTTTAGGGTCACCCTTTTTCCGCAGGTGAAACCAGCCACTATCCTGATTGTGTAACTGAGTTAAGACGGTAAACTTAACTTAAGATTAAGGTGATTGGCGATGATATAAGTCACACCTAAGAAAGGCAAGCCTGGATATCAGTAGAGGTGAAATGGAAAAGATAAAGGTACTTATAGTCGATGATAATGAAGTGGTAAGGGAGGGACTCAAGAGCATCCTCGAGCCCCAGACTGATATAGATGTGGTTGGGGAGGCTGTGGATGGCCTTGATGCAGTGACGCAAGCGGAAAAGCTGAACCCGGATATCATTTTGATGGATGCTCACATGCCCGGCATAGATGGCACAGAGGCAACCCGTCGAATAAAGAGGAGCCTGCCCGATGTCAAAGTTTTATTTTTAACGGTCTATGGCGATTATGTCGGGTCAGCGCTTGATGCTGGTGCTAGTTGGTACCTGACCAAAGATTGCAGACGTCAGGACTTGATGGAAGCCATCAGGGTTTTGGCGCGGAGCAACCGAGCAAAAGCGAAAAAGGCCGGCTGAGCACAGTTGTTTGTAATTTAAGAAATTAGGCAGCAGTTTTAGGTATCATCTGAGCGAGCCCATAGCGTTTTCTTTGCCTCTTATCGTTGAAGCCTTTCCCGGAAGACTTTTGTTGTTAATGTCGATATGTAAGCATATCTGGACAAGGGCTTGAATTGCTCTCAGAGTCTGTTAGAATTGAATTAAGCTGCAGGGGGCAAGGCTAGTTTGAAGTATTTTTAGGAGGGGGTGGAGCGATGCCTATCTATGTGATGTTAACAACCTTGACTGATGAGGGCAGAAAGACCATTAAACCTGTTTATCCCTTTGTTTGTGGTATTGCCCTTTCCTGCTTTATGGGGGAGGGTCAGGGTAAGTGAGAAAGTTCAGGCCATCCTACACCTGAAGCCGCGTACGGTTGATGATCTCTCGCTTGGCAGCATCGGGGAGGTCATCGAAATAGGCGCAATAACCGGATACGCGTACCACCAACTCTGGATATTTCCCCGGATTGCGCCGGGCATCCTCCAGCATCTCAGGGTCGAGCACATTCAACTGCATTTCCAGCCCCTTTGAGCCGAAAAAGCCCTTCACTAGACCGGTAAGTATGTCCAACCCTCGGTCGCCAGCTATAGTATTGGGGTCGAAACGGAGGTTCATAGCATAACCGTTTGGCGACAGTGCCGAGTCCACGTGCGCCACGGAGTTAAGCAAGGCTGTCGGTCCTAGCCGGTCACAACCGTTGGTGGCGCCCATGCTGGCAGCGAGCGGCTCCCCAGACTTTCTACCGCTGGGTAAAGCCGCTGTTCGCTTGCCGAAAGCTACATGGCAGGTCACGGAATAGAAACCGGGCACATAGGGACCGCCACGTGTATTGCGGTGCTGGGCTAAAGCTGAGTGGAAAATATGCACCACCTGATTGGCATAGCCATCAGGCAGGCGATGGTCATTCCCATATTTAGGGGCTTTGAGCAGTTCAGCCTGGAGTTCAGGAGACGAAGCGAAGTTATCACGCAACGCCTCCAGTACCTTAGCCATAGTATACTTGCGACGCTGGAAAACCACATAATCCAGAGCCGCCAGCGAATCAGCTAGGTCAGCCACTCCCACCCCCTGAATGCCGCTGGAGTTATATAAAGCTCCGCCAGCAGTTACATCACGTCCTGATTCCAGACAGCCATCTACCAGCATGGACGAAAATGGCGTGGGGTGATAACCACGGTTCCCCTGTTCAATCACCTGCAGGTCATTTATCATCCGTGCCACCATATACCTCACCTGCGTCTTAAAGGCTTTAATCACCTGGTCAATGCTGGTGAAAGAGATGGGGTCTGAGGTGGCTGCGCCAATTTTACGTCGACCGTTGAGCCGTCGGCCACCATTGAGCGCCAGCTCAAGGCAGAGAGGAAGATTAAATAATGCCGCATCGGTGGAGAAGAAGCTCTTTCCCGGCAGAGCCAGCTCCACACAGCCGACCACGGCATAATTTCGTGCCTCCTCCAGTGGATAGCCATGAGAGACAAGCGAGGCTATGGCCGCCTCATCATTGAACAGGGCTGGCACCCCATTGCCTTTCCTGGCCACATCCGCCGCTCGCCTCAGATAACTTTCAGGAGAACCGACGTGGATGCGTGCCTGATAGTTCGGGTCACGCAAGCCAGATTCCTCCATCACGTCGAGAAAGATATGGGTAAGGTCATTAACCACGTCTTTCCCCTCTCGGTCCAGACCCCCGACTATCGCCGCCTGCACCACCAGGTAGCCGCCATGATATTGGCTGACCCCCTCGGAAAGCAGGAAGACATGCTCAGTTGCCTTAGCCGAGAAACAGAGCAGCAGTTCGCGGGCTCGTTGTGGAGTGATTCGCTCTTCTTGTAGGTCACGCTGGTAGTAAGGATAAAGATACTGGTCCATCCTGCCGAAGGAGATAGCGGAGTTGAGCCCTTCAAGGCACACCGCCATATGCGTCAGCCACAGCGACTGCAGGGCTTCATGAAAAGTGTCGGCCGGGTTATATGGGACTCTGCGGCAGATGCGGGCTATTTCCTTCAGCCCAGCGGCACGCTCCTCATCCTTTTCCTTAATAGCTAAACGCTCAGCCTCGTCCCCTAGCCGCCCGGCATAATCAACCAGCCCTTCACAGGCAACTCTCGCCGCTCGGTGGAGGTCACTTTCCTTTCCCGCCATAGTTTCCAGATAGCCTTTTACACCCAGCCTGAGCATCTTCTGGTAGTTAGGCAGGAAGTGCCCGATGCCGCCGGCTTCGTTAATCAAGTAATAGGTAGCCTTAAGCTGCTCCAATACATAGCGCAGCAGCTCACGCCGACGCCCAGAGAAAGCCCGCACCGGCATATTGCGGAAAAGCCAGTAAGGAAAAACACCGAACAGCAGCTTCAAGCGGTCGCGCCAGGGGATGTGCAAAGGGGTTGTCTTCCTCTTATCAATCCACAGCAGGTCGGTGGCCATGAAGACACCGCTCAGCTCGGGCTGGATAATAGCTGAGATGCGCTGGCTACCCATGCTACCCACGATGAGTTCATCTGGATAGATGCGCACCGACTTATGCCTTAGCAGATGGCGCAGAGCCTTAGCCTTGCGGATTATCATCGGCTCGGTTGGGTCATCGTGATGTTTAAAGTAGTCGGTGATGAGATATGCCCGCTCCGGGCACATGTGGACTTGGGTGGAGAGAAGTTCATGCTTTATGCGCCTAAAGCGTGGCGAGGCTTCTTTCTTTTCCACAGTGCTAACCTGCTTTGCCATAGATGCCCCCTTCTTGCCAGCAGAATAGGCCATTCCCCACCGCAATGTCAAGGACTGGTTCTCCCTAACTCTGCCTCTCTCCCGCCAGGAGAGAGGAGATCCTTTTAAACTAGATGCTCTAAATAATCAGGTCATCTGCAAGTTAGCTATAGAGTTGGGCTCTAGGGGGCACTCTTTAGACAATGACCATGGCGGCTATTGATGTTGACAGCTTTATCGCTAATTTAAAGAGGAAGTGACTATATCTAAGCCTAGCTTTGCCCCCTGAAGCCGCTGAGATCCTGATTATCTTAAACGGGCCAGAACTGCTTCGTAGTTATCGACGATGCTTTTGATGACCTCGCCGACGCTTTTGATTTCCTTAATCATGCCGGCTATGGAACCGCAATAGACTTCGCCACTAGTCAGGTCTCCTTCGAACTGTCCGGTCCGTGACCTACCACTCCCAATGAAGGCTAGCAGCTCTTCAACTGAAGCTCCAGCAGCTTCCATCTCCAATAGTTTGGCGGCCAGTTCGTTCTTCAGTATCCTGGTTGGTCCAAGTTTCCTACCGGTAATGACAGTGTCAACGTCGCTAGCTTTTACTACTGCCTCTTTGAAGTTTTTGTGGGCAGCACACTCGTGTGTAGCCACAAAGCGGGTGCCCATCTGGACGCCATCGGCACCCAGTGCCAGAGCAGCTACTACGCCTCTGGCATCAGCAATCCCACCAGCGGCTACTACTGGGATTGTTACCGCATCTGCTACCTGCGGTATCAGGGTAAAAGTAGTAAGTTCATCTAGGCCGTTGTGACCACCGGCTTCATAGCCCTCTGCAATAACTGCGTCCACGCCTCGTCTTTCGGCACTTTGGGCATGTTTCACTGCTGCAACCAGATGGAGGACTTTTATCCCGGCTTCTTTGAGTCGGCTTGTGTATATGGCTGGATTACCAGCGGCTGTCACCACTACTTTTACCTTAGTATCAATGGCCGCAGCGACCAACTCCTCGATCTGGGGATTGTTCAATATAGGTAGATTAATTCCGAAAGGTTTGGAAGTTAAGCTTCTGGCTATTTCTATCTGCTTTTTTAGATTTTCTACCTGGTCGCCATTGAGGCTCATTCCGGCGGTAGGACTGATTAAGCCCAAGCCTCCTGCATTGGAGACCGCCGCAGCCAATTCAGCATTGGTGATCCATACCATTCCCCCCTGAATTATGGGGTATTTGATGTCCAACAGGTCACAAAGTCTTGTCCTCTTCATTAATCAGGCCTCCTTTTAGATTAACTTGAATTCTATCACGTTAACCAGTCCCATATCAGTCAACCTAATTTCTGGTATTACTGGTAATGCGATGAATGAAAGAAGAGCGAAGGGTGCTGGAGGAACATTTCCTAGCCCAGACGCGGTTTTTTCCACCTTCTCAAACTTTTTGACAACTGCTTCCAGTGGCTCGGATGAAAGTAGTCCGGCGACAGGTAGCGGTAAAGCTGCCAGAATTTTGCCGTCGACGCACGCTACTAACCCACCTTGCAGCTTTTCTATCTCCTTGATTGATGTGAAGATGTCAAGGTCGTTTGTGCCAACCGCTACTATGTTATGAGAGTCATGGGCTATGGATGAGGCTAGGGCACCACGTTTCAGTCCAAAGCCGTTGACCATCCCCAGGCCAATATTGCCACTTGTCTTGTGCCTTTCCACAACTACCAACTTTAGTATATCTTCTTCTAGGTCAGGCATGACTACACCATCTTTGGCTTTAACCCTCTCAATTCTTTTCTTAGTGATTATCTGGCCGGGGATGATTTCGATAACTGGAAAGTTTTCCCCACTTGTGGTTAATTTTAATACCTCTATGCCGAAAGGCTTGATGCGGACGGTATCCGCCAGCTCTTTGGCAGGAGCTTTTAGTGGTGGTAGAAGATAACTGCCTTCTCTAGCTACCAGGCCGCCTTTATAAAAGACCATATCTATTTCAAGTTGCGGGAGGTCGGTTATGGTTATGAGGTTGGCTATGTAGCCGGGAGCGATGCCGCCCCTGTCGTATAGCCTGAAATACTCAGCGGTATTGATGGTTGCCAGTTGTATTGCCCGCACTGGCTCAAGTCCGCTTTGTATTGCCTTCCTGACAACAGCATCAATGTCGCCCTCGTGGAGCAAATCGGAGCAACTGCGGTCATCGACAACAAAAAAGCATCTTTTAGACGTTTTAGCATTAACCAGAGGTAGAAGAGCATTCAGGTTTTTCTCCGAAGAGCCTTCACGTATCATCAAGTACATTCCCCTCCTCAGCTTCTCCCTCCCTTCCTCTGTGGTGGTCGATTCATGGTCCGAGCGGATGCCAGCAGCTAGGTAGGCGTTTAGCTGTTTGTTAGTGACGCTCGGGGCGTGCCCATCGATGAGTTTACCTTTTGCAGCGGTTACCTTGTTTAGAACTTGCTTATCGCCGAAGATAACGCCGGGGAAGTTCATCATCTCGCCAAGCCCAATAACGTTCTTCATCTTGAGTATCTTCTTAATATCCTGGGTTTTGATCTCGGCTCCACTGGTTTCCATATGGGTAGCTGGCACACATGATGGAGCCATGAAGAACATGTCCAGCGGTAACTTTTGTGCCCAGTCCAGGACGAACTTTATACCTTCGAGGCCGGACACATTGGCTATCTCATGAAGGTCAGTAACTATAGCTGAGGTACCTCTGGAAACCACAGCTTGGGCATACTGGGCAGGATGGAGCATAGAGCTCTCGAAGTGGCTGTGGCCGTTTATTAATCCAGGTGCTAGATAGCTGCCATTGAGTTCAATTGTTTTTTTGGCCTTGTGATAATTGCCGATGCCGGCAATCCTATCGCCGTAGATAGCTACATTGCCTTCTTCTATGATGCCGACGAAAGTGTTTATTATTTTGGCGTTCTTTAGCAGCAAGTCTGCTGGAGTGTCCCCACGGGCCACTGAGATCAGTTTAGCTAAGCTCATATTCTGTTCCTCTGGCAAACTAATCTATGCAACATATATCTTGCAGATGGCGAAACTTTTCATTCCAGTCAATTCCGTAGCCGACTATAAACTTGTTGGGCACAGTGAAACCGAGGTAATCAATGGTCACCGGAACCTTATGTCGTGAGGGCTTGTCGGTCAGGGCACAGAGCTTTAAGGACGCCGGTTTTTTCTTTCGCAGGTAATCTATTAGGAAAGAAACGGTCAGCCCGGTATCAACTATGTCCTCAATTACTATTACATCCCTGCCTTTTATTGGTGTCTTAAGTCCCTGCACCACTTTCACCTTGCCTGAAGTTTCCGTGCCTGCGCCGTAACTCGAGAGTCTGACGAAGTCAGTTTCTACAGGTAAGCCAAGCTCACGAACTAGGTCAGCCATAAAGATGAAGGAACCTTTAAGGATGCCGATGAGTAGTGGTTGTTTTCCTTGGTAATCCCATCTGATTTCAGCAGCCAGCTTAGCTACAGCCTGCCTGATTTCCTCTTGCGTGATTAGGACCTTAGGCTGTGGGGACATGGGCGTGATTATACCCTTAGATGGTTTTCTTTGTCTATACAGTGGGCCTAGGGCCTCGTTTTAAGGGCTGTCAGCGCTTAACGATCAGTTTCTTCACAGCTTTTTGAAGACCTTCGATGGTTAGCTCAAACATGGGGAAGATTTTTCTAATCATTAGAACGGTAGGTTCGTTCCAGTAGTTGGGTGATTCGGGGTTTAGCCAGACGCAGTGGCTGAAATGGTCAGCGATTTGCTTAAGGCGGGCTATCCCCGGCTTGTAGTTTCGTTCATAGTAGTAAACGGCGCCGTAAACACTATTTAGCTCCGATGGTGCCATCCAAGCATCTCCTACCAATATCACCTTATAATCTTGCTCCATTGTGTGCAGTAGATGGTTGGTGCTTATTGCGTCCCGGCGCTCGATGTCTTTGTAAACGTAGTCGTAGATGCAGTTATGGAAATAGTAGTATTGGAAATCCTTGAAGTGAGTGCTGCGGTGGGCAGCTGAGAAAAGCAGGCTGCAGAGATGGACAAAGGGGTCCATAGAGCCCCCGACATCCATAAGGAGGAGTAGCTTGACCTTATTCTTTCTGCTTCGCCTCCAGATTAACTCAATGTCACCGGCATTCTTGGCAGTAGCATCGATAGTTTTATCCAAATCTAGCTCGTCCTCTGGCCCGGTGCGATTCAATTGTCGTAGCCCTTTCAGGGCTACTTCGATTTGGCGGATATCGAGCGTCAGGTCATGACGGTAGTTGCGGAATTGCCTTTGTTCAGCGATTTGGATAGCGCTCCTGCCTCCGCCTGCGCCACCAATCCTGAAGCCGGCTGGATGTTGTCCAGAATGCCCAAAAGGCGAGGTACCTCCTCTGCCTATCCAGTAGGCGCCTCTGTCATGTTGTTCTGTTTGTTCTCTAAGCCTTTTCTCAAGCTCCTTGAGCAGTTCATCCAAATCCATAATATCCAGCAGTGCTCTCTCTTCTTCAGTAAGGAAAATTCTGTTGAAGGGGTCTTTAAGCCAGTTCAGGATTTGTTCTGAAATTTCTGGTGGAGCTTTTATACCTTTGAAGTATTCCTGGAAGGCGACATCATAGTGGTCAAAGTAAGCCTCGCTTTTGACCAGTATAGCTCGGGCGAGATAATAGAAATCGTTCAGGCTGGAGATGTAACCTCTGGACAGAGCTTCCATTAGGGTCATCCATTCTGTGATTGAAACTGGTACTTTTCTTTCCCTTAGGGTGTAAAAAAACTCAGTAAACATGCAGGTGCCTATCTACCGTTTTTAACGTGGCGTTTCGTAACTGTCTACAGTTTTTGTTGTTTGTTTTTTCTTCATAAAGGTGTTTACGAAATAAGCATAGTCTGTTTCTTTCTTCAACAAGGTGCCGGCAAAGGGGATTTCAGTGGGTATTGCCTCATATGGTGTACTGCTGGCGATAAGGACACGAATCCAATCTATCAGCTCGCTTGTTGATGGCTTCTTTCGGAAGTCGTCGATCTTCCGTAGTGAGTAGAATGTTGCCAGAGCCTGGTGAAGTAGCTTATCCTTGATGTCAGGGAAGTGCACCTTCACTATCTCCTCCATGAGCGTAGGGTCAGGGAATTCGATGTAATGGAATATACAGCGTCGGAGGAAGGCATCAGGGAGTTCCTTTTCAGCATTGCTGGTTATGACCACTATAGGTCGATGAGTTGCAACAACTGTCTCTCCTGTCTCCGGTATATAAAAACTCATCTCATCTAGCTCATTTAGCAGGTCGTTAGGAAATTCGAGGTCAGCTTTATCTACCTCGTCAATGAGGAGCACAATCTCCTCTTTAGAGACAAAAGCCTCTCCCAATTTTCCCAACTTTATGTATTGCCTAATATCGGAGATATCTTTATCCCCGAAGCGGCTGTCGTTCAGTCGTTGGACCGTATCGTAAACATATAAGCCTTCTTGGGCTTTGGTAGTTGATTTTATGTTCCAGACGATCAGACTTTTCTCTAAACCTTTGGCGATACTGTGGGCCAGGAGCGTTTTGCCCGTTCCAGGTTCGCCTCTGACCAACAAAGGCCTCTTTAAGGCTATGGCTACATTAACCGCATTTCTCAGAGCTTCAGAGGTAACATAATCGTGGGAGCCTTTGAATTTGTCAAAACCGTCATTAACCATTATTTAAAATTTGCCTCCATTAGTGTTTACGCTTTTTGCCACTCCGTTGCTAATTGTAGCCGATATTGGAATGTGAAGCAATTTGGCCACTTAAGGCTATTTTAATGTGTAGGCTTTTTCGTAGTAGGAACATATGTTGGAAATAGCTTTTACTGCTCTCTGGAGAGAGGGCGATACGGCAATGCCGGCTTGAAGGAAGCGGTCTTGCACTCGCCTTCTTTCTGTCTCTATGTCTATCTTGTCAACATCGGTTGCTAGTTCTCCGAGAATAACCAAGAGCGGCTTTTTGCCCTTTTTTCTTATGTCTAGCAGCACCTCGACGCGTTTCTCAGAATCTGCTCCAGGTATTCCTGCAAGTTGTTGGGTTCCGTATAAGAAAATACGGTCAATGATTATGGTATCTATTCCATCCCAGAAAAGTAGGATTTCCAGGACTTTATGCAATACCGAAGAGGGGATTGTGGGAGCTCCTACATCAACTGGGTTTCTGATGCTTGTCCCGGCTGGAGGAAGGAGGGCCCTTAGCTGTTGCTGGATGTCGGGTGGTGATGTGGGAATTTGGAGCCCGAATTGTTCACAGATATCGCTGGCAGCTACTCCTACTGAGCCTCCTCCACCGACTACTGCAACCTTTCGCCCGACGCTTTCTGAGAAGTGTGGGAATAGCGCTGTGGTGTCAAGGAATTCTTCAAAGTTGTCTATTAGTACCGCCCCGGTTTGTTTGGAGAACGCTTGCCATATAGCTTTTTCTCCACTCATAGAGCCGGTATGGCTATTAACTGCTTTTTTACCGGTTTCTGTGAGCCCACCCTTCCATATAATAAGAGGCTTTTTACCAAGGAGGCTCTTGGCAAGTTCGAAGAAGCGCCTTCCCTCCTTTACCCCTTCGATATAAGCTGCGACGATTCTGGTCTCAGGGTCATGAGCCAAGTACTCTAAGAGATCGCTCTCGTTGAGGTCGCAGGCGTTTCCGTAGCTTATAGCCTTACTGAACCTTAGCCCGTATCCACTGGCTGCCCAGATGAAGTGGGTGGCTATTCCGCCACTTTGTGAAATGAGCGCAATGTTACCGCTTTCTTTTGGATATTTAGGTCCGGGCAGGAGTGTAAGTCCTCCCAGGGGACAGTAGACGCCAAAGCAGTTGGGACCTATTATGCGGAGCTTCCCTTTAGCTAGCGCTATTATTTTTTGCTCGAGCTTTTGCCCCTCTGTGCCAGTTTCACTGAAGCCGGCGGTAAAAATTTCCACCGCCCGAATTCCTCTAGCCACACAGTCTTCTATAATCTGTGGGACATAGCTTGCCGGTGTGCTGATATAAGCGAAATCAACAGGATCTGGGATGTCCCTAACGCTGGGATATACTTTTAGGCCTAGTATTTCGTTACCATCGGGGTGGACCGGATATAGCTTACCCTTAAATCCGAACTCTATAAGCGCCATCAAGAACCGATTACCCTGTTTACCCTCTTCAGCCGAAACACCTACAACAGCCATGGAGTTAGGGTGAAATACAGCTTCGAATTCTTTGAATTTGTCCATTGGTTATTTGGGCTTGGTTGAAGATTTATGTTTTAAGCAAGGCATGAAACCAACAAATTTTACACCAATGTGAGCTTGATGCCAAACGGACTTTTGATTTGCAATGATGTTAAGCTAGAACATGATTTTTATCAGTGAGGTGTTTCCTACCCTGGGCGGTTGAAGACTCGCACAAAAAATTTTGAAATTATCAAGAAAATGGTTCCGACCCCTTGACAAAAAGCAAATTTGGTGTTATACTTCTTGGTTACTGCATTGGTATGCCTTAACGATTTCCTATTAGATCTTCCCCCAATTACAATCCATAGTTACGATCTATCTCTCGATTAAAGTACCACTTTTGAGACATTTGTCTTAATTTCTGATGGGAGAACTATGTCTATTTCATTAGTGCCGGAAAAACCAAGCATTGCTTTGGAAAAGAGAAAATCCTTCGCTAAATTGCCTGAGGTCTTGGAGATCCCCAATCTTATCAAGGTACAACTTGATTCCTTTGGTTGGTTTCAAGAAGAGGGGTTAAGGGAGCTTTTCCAGGAAGTTTCACCGATTCACGACTTCACCGGTACGCGGTTGGAGTTGCATTTTGTCGGCTATGAGTTTCGTCAACCTCCATACTCAGCAGACCAATGTCGCCAACGGGATGTGACATACGCTGCCCCGCTCTATGTTAGGGCCAAACTCATAGTCAAAGAGACCGGGGAGATTAAAGAGCAAGAGATATTTTTCGGTGACCTTCCTATTATGACGGAGAAAGGCACCTTTGTAATCAGTGGTGCGGAGAGGGTAGTGGTTAATCAGCTGCTTCGTTCCCCGGGTATTTATTTTGGCTTGCAGGAAGACTTGGCTAGTGGGCGTGAGCTGTGCACTGCCAAGTTGATTCCAGAGCATGGCACCTGGCTGGAGTTTGAAACTTCCAGCAGGGATGTTATTTTCGTTAAGGTGGATGGTAAGAGAAAGATCCCCGTGGCGATTTTGCTACGTGCTATCGGCTATGACAAAGATGGCGAACTGCTTGGGCTTTTCCAGGACGTGGAAACATCGTCGGAGCATACCTTCATACAGGCTACAATGGATAGGGAGCCCTTTGTCAAGACCAGGGAAGAAGCTTTGGTTGATATTTACAGGCGATTGCGCCCTGGCGAACCGCCTACTGTTGAGAATGCTCAAACACTCTTAAACAATCTTTTCTTTAATCCCAGACGCTATGACTTGGGAAGAGTTGGCCGATATAAGCTCAACAATAGATTAAGTCTTAACATTGATGAGTGTCACCGCTGTTTAACAAAGGAAGATTTTATAGAAATAGTGCGACGTATTATCAAAATTAACAATGGAAGTGAAGAACCGGACGATATTGATCACTTACGTAATCGACGCGTACGGACGGCAGGGCACCTTATACAAAACCAGTTCCGCATTGGCATGTTACGTTTAGAGCGGACGATTAAGGAACGCATGAGTATAGTCGGTCCGGAAGCTGCCACCCCAGCTACCCTGATTAATAACCGCCCAATAGTTGCTGCTATGAGAGAATTTTTCGGTGGTTCACAGCTCTCACAATTTATGGATCAGACTAACCCCTTGGCTGAACTGACTCATAAGCGTCGTCTCTCAGCAATGGGACCCGGGGGGCTTTCTCGTGAGCGCGCTGGGTTTGATGTTCGAGATGTGCATCACTCCCATTACGGGAAAATTTGCCCCATTGAGACGCCAGAAGGGCCGAATATTGGTCTCATTGGCTCCCTGGCAACTTATGCGTCAGTTAATGACTATGGCTTTATACAGACACCCTATCGCAAGGTCACCCAAGAGGTGCCTAATACCGTTGAAAATCTGATAGGCAGGACAGTTTTGGAGGACATCGCCGATTCGAGTGGAAATGTCATTGTTTCCAAAAGGAACTTGGTTACTAAAGAGATCGCTAAGAAGATAGCCTCTTTGTCCTCTCGCACTGTAAGGGTTGTTCCTTTCGTCTCTAAACAAGTTGAATATCTAACCGCCGACGAAGAAGAGCGCTATGCAATTGCTCAGGCTAATGCGCTTCTTGACCAAAGAAACGAGTTTGTTGAGGATAGAATTGGGGTCATAAGAGGTGGCAAATACCTTAAGGAACCTGCAGATGAGATAGATTTCATGGATGTATCACCGAAGCAGATTTTCAGTGTCACTACATCTCTCATACCTTTCCTTGAACATGATGATGCTAACAGGGCTCTGATGGGGTCAAACATGCAGCGTCAGGCTGTGCCTTTGCTTCGTCCTGAAGCTCCGTTAATAGCTACGGGAATGGAAAAGGAAGTGGCTAAGTATAGTGGACAGGTTATATTTGCCAAAAGTGGTGGTGAAATCGTTTCAGTTGACAGTACTCAAATCACGATTGCCGAAGAGAATGGGAATGAACATGTTTATCCATTAATGAAATTCATTCGAACTAATCAGGGAACATGTGTTAATCAGCGCCCTATAGTGTCTAAAGGTGATAAAGTCGAAAAGGGGCAAGTTATAGCTGATGGTTCAGCAACAGATCGTGGCGAGCTTGCCTTAGGGCAAAATATCATATGTGCCTTTATGAGCTGGCGGGGATATAATTTTGAGGATGCTATTATCATCAGTGATAGACTAGTCAAGAATGATAGGTTTACCTCCATCCATATCGAGAAATCTGAAATAGAAGCCCGCGAGACAAAGCTGGGCACAGAAGAGATTACTAGAGATATACCTAATGTAGGCGAGGAGAGTCTGCGCGATCTGGACGAGTCCGGCATCATCCGCATAGGTGCTGAAGTTGGGCCAGGTTCTATTTTGGTGGGTAAGATCAGTCCGAAAGGTGAGACCGAGTTAACTGCTGAGGAAAAGCTACTACGAGCTATCTTTGGTGAAAAGGCCCGCGAGGTTAAAGATAGCTCTCTCAGGGTGCCACATGGTGAATGGGGGAAGGTGATTGATGTAAAAGTTTTCTCTCGACATAATCATAGTGATTTACCGGCAGGTGTTCATTATCTAGTACGGGTGTGGGTTGCACAGAAGCGAAAAATCTCTGTCGGAGACAAAATGGCTGGCAGACACGGCAATAAAGGTGTTATCTCCTGTATCTTGCCCGAGGAGGATATGCCTTGCCTGCCTGATGGCAGGCCAGTGGATATAATTCTCAATCCTATTGGTGTCCCATCACGCATGAATATAGGGCAAATCTTGGAGACCCACTTAGGTTGGGCTGCTGAAACATTAGGTCTTAAAGTGTTAAATCCGATTTTTGACGGAGCTAATGATGTTGCTATTGAGGATGCTTTGGCTAGAGCATGGATAGTCCGGCAGGTAGGCACAATCAACCAGGCAAGTAGAGGAGATTTTAACTCTGTTAAACTTGACCAGGCTAAGGCTTGCCTTGCTGACAATGGATATAACGCTGAGAAAGTATTCGATGATGGTTATCCCGGAGAGGCGAAGAGAATTTGTCTCCGCTTATGGCTTGAGGCGCTAGGTGTTAAGGTCTATGGACTTAGTGATGAGCAAGTGGAGGAGGCTGTGGAAAAGGTTTATCTTGAACGGAAACAATCGCCGCCTATATTCGGCAAAGTCGATCTTGTTGATGGCCGAACCGGTGAACCATTCGATCAGCCGGTGACCGTAGGCAGCATTTACATGATGAAGCTTATTCACCTTGTTGAGGACAAAGTGCATGCTCGGTCTACTGGCCCTTATTCTCTAATCACACAGCAACCTCTTGGTGGAAAGGCTCAATTTGGCGGGCAACGATTTGGTGAGATGGAAGTATGGGCGTTGGAAGCCTACGGTGCCAGTCATACGCTTCAGGAATTGCTCACTGTTAAGTCAGACGATGTAGCTGGTCGAGCCAAAGCTTATGAGTCACTTGTTAAGGGTGAAGATATATTTCAACCTGGTGTTCCTGAATCCTTTAAGGTTCTTTTTATGGAATTGCGCAGTCTAGGTTTGGCTGTTGAGCTGCTTAATGAAGAGGAGGAGATGGTAAGTTTCCTTGAAGAGAGGAAGAAAGTTGGAACTACGCTTAAAGGTTTGGGCTAAAGGAGACAGATGACTGAAGTTAATGATTTTAATGCTATTCGTGTTTCGCTGGCCTCACCGGAGCAAATTAGAAGCTGGTCCTACGGAGAGGTGACCGAACCTGAGACAATCAATTATCGAACCCTGAAGCCAGAAAAGGACGGGCTTTTTTGCGAAAGAATCTTCGGGCCAACTAAGAATTATGAGTGTTATTGTGGGAAGTATAAGAAGATACGCTATCGTGGCGTTACCTGTGATAGATGTGGGGTTACGGTAGAGCATTCCAGGGTACGCCGAACGCATATGGGCCATATCGAATTAGCTGCTCCGGTGGCTCACATTTGGTTTGCTAAAGGAGTGCCTAGTCGATTGGCATTGCTTCTTGATATATCCCCTCGAAACTTGGAGCGGGTGCTTTACTTTGCGCAATATGTAATTACTTCGGTTGATGAATCGGCGCGCGATGAGCAGATTAGAAAACTCAAGGAAAGGCTATCTCAGCAGATTATGCAGAAGGAGCAGTTGTTGGCGGATCAAGTTGCTGAGATAGGGGCAAAATCTAAGTCGCCACGAGACCAGGAAGACCTGGAAAAAATAAATCAGTTACGGCGCGATTTTGCTGATAGAAAAGTCGAGCTTGAAGGTGAGTTACACGATAGAGTATCAGAGTTAGAGAACCTGAGACCGCTAAAACTTCTTACAGAAAGCCAACGTCAAGAGCTTAAGCAGGAATTTGGTGACTTTCTTGAAGTTGGCATGGGGGCGGAAGCCATATTGGACGTTCTTAAAGACATTGATCTTGAAAAACTACGTCATGATCTCATTGACGAGATCCGCTCGAGTTCGGGCCAGCGTCGCAAGAAGGCCAGCAAGCGATTGCGTGTGGTTGAAGCTTTCTGGCGCAGTGGAAATAAGCCTGAGTGGATGATATTGATTGTGCTCCCGGTATTACCTCCGGAGCTTCGTCCTATCGTCCAACTGGACGGAGGCAGATTTGCCACCAGCGACCTTAATGATCTTTATCGCCGTGTGATCAATCGCAATAATCGTCTCAGGCGACTGATCGATTTAGGCGCTCCAGAGATCATCATCCGCAATGAAAAACGCATGCTTCAAGAGGCTGTTGATGCACTTGTCGACAGCGGGCGAAAGGGACGAGCGCCGATGGTCAGTGGCATTCACAAGCTAAAATCACTGTCTGACATGCTTCGAGGCAAGCAGGGTCGTTTCCGCCAGAACCTTTTGGGCAAACGAGTAGACTATAGTGGTCGTTCGGTCATTGTTGTTGGTCCTGAATTGAAGCTCCATCAATGTGGTTTGCCCAGACATATGGCCTTGGAATTGTTCAAGCCCTTTGTTATGCGTCGTTTGATTGAGCAGGGCTATGCTCATAACATCAAGAGTGCTCGAAGACAAGTAGAAAAAGCTAGACCTGAGGTGTGGGACATTCTGGTAGAAGTGGTCAAGGAGCGGCCGGTATTGCTTAACCGGGCTCCAACATTGCATCGCTTAAGTGTACAAGCTTTTGAGCCTGTACTTATTGATGGTAGTGCTATACAGATTCATCCCTTGGTATGCGCCGCTTTTAATGCTGATTTTGATGGAGACCAAATGGCCGTTCATGTACCTCTCGCTCGGGCAGCAGTTAAAGAAGCTAGGGAGAAAATGCTTAGCGTCTATAATATGTTGTTGCCGAGTTGCGGTGAGCCGGTAATGACACCAACTTTGGATATGGTTTTAGGTTGTTATTATCTCACCAATATCAGACCTGGGGCCAAGGGCGAGGGGATGGTTTTTTGCGATTTTGAAGAAGCTAAGCTTGCCTATGCACTAGGCATTGTCAGCTTAGATGCCGAGATAGAAGTAAGAAACAAAGATGGAGACGGGCAGAGATTAAAGGCCAATGTTGGTCGGATTCTGTTCAACGAAGTCTTACCTCCTGAATTTCGATTTTATAATCAGGTGATGGACAAAGCTGCTTTGAAGCGCTTGGTGTTAGACTGCTATCGTTTATTGGGAAATGACCCCACAGTTACTATGCTTGACAATCTTAAACAGCTCGGATTTGAGTATGCTACTAAATCGGGTACCACAATTGCTGCGAAAGATATTGAGGTGCCTCGGAATAAAGCAAAGCTCCTTGAGGAGGGTGATGAGAGAATAGCTGTTATCGAAAGTCAGTTTAACCGAGGGCTGATAACTGAGGATGAGCGTTATAGCAGTGCGATTCAAGTGTGGACAGAGACTACGGATAAAATCACAGAAACCATCTCCCAGTCCTTAGATCGCTATGGTGGCATCTACATGATGGCAACCTCGGGAGCAAAAGGAAATATTTCGCAGATCAGGCAAATGGCTGGTATGCGAGGTTTAATGACTGACCCGTCAGGAAGGATAATTGATTTCCCTATCAAGTCAAGCTTTCGTGAAGGACTCTCGGTCATGGAGTATTTTATATCCACTCACGGTGCTCGTAAAGGATTGGCTGACACCGCTTTGAGGACTTCAGATGCTGGTTATCTCACTCGCCGCCTTATTGATGTTGCCCAAGAGTTGATCATATTCGAAAAAGATTGTGGTACCGAAGAGGGTAATTGGATATTTGAGAAAGCGGAGAAAGGATTATTGGCGCCTCTCAATGAGCGGCTGATTGGGCGTCTAGCTGCGGTTGATATTATTGACCCAAGTACTGGCGAGATTATCATCCGTGAAAATGAAGAAATTGATGAGGAAGAGGCAAAGCGCATTACCGAGGTTGGCATTGCCCGGGTATATGTGAGGTCACCTCTTAGTTGCCATTCCCGCCGTGGTATCTGTCAGCACTGTTATGGACGTGATCTTGCAAGGAGGGGGCTAGTGGAAACTGGCACAGCTGTAGGCATAATTGCTGCCCAGAGTATCGGGGAGCCGGGCACCCAACTTACACTGCGCACCTTCCATACAGGGGGTGTGGTTGGAGCTGATATTACTAGTGGTTTGCCAAGAGTAGAGGAACTGTTTGAAGCCAGGGTGCCAAAAGGACTGGCTGTTCTCTCTGAAATCGATGGCGTTGCAGATGTAATTGAGACCCAAGATGTGCGGAAAATAATAATTACCAGTTCTGAATCATATCTAGATGAATATACATTACCGCCAGGAGTGGAGGTGGTTGTGAGCAATGGGCAGTGGGTTGAGGCCGGAACAAATCTTGCTGCTTTAGCACCCCCCTCTGAGAAAAAGGCTAAAAAAAGCAAGCAGCCAGCAGTTATAGAAGAACATCCGGTGGTGGCTAGGGTTGCCGGTAACGTAGTTATTGAGGATGGGCACCTCTACATCAAATATGAAGAGGTTGAAGAGCGAGAGTATATAATTCCATCTGGGAGCCATATTCGCGTTAAATCGGGCGATAGGGTGAAAGCTGGAGACCAGTTAATTGATGGTGCTGTTGATCCTCAGGATATTCTACGCATTATGGGCAGGGAGGCAGTGCAGCAGTACTTACTTGAAGAGGTGCAAAAGGTCTACCGCTCGCAAGGTGTGAACATTAATGATAAGCATGTTGAAATTATTGTACGCCAGATGCTCAGGCGAGTCCGTGTCGAATCCCCGGGTGATACCGAGCTTCTGTCTGGAGACCTAGTCGACCGCTTCGAGTATGAGGGTATAAATGCTAAGGTTTTGGCTGAGGGGGGTGAACCAGCTACCGCTCAGACTGTTCTCCTCGGGATTACACGAGCTTCGTTAAATACAAGTAGTTGGTTAGCTGCTGCTTCTTTCCAAGAGACTACGAGAGTACTTACCGAAGCAGCAATTTGGGGTAGAACAGATAGACTCCTCGGGCTCAAGGAAAACGTAATTATCGGTAAGCTCATTCCGTCTCAAGCTTCAGCCATAGTCGGGGAGGATGAGGAAGTAGTTACAGAACAAATAGATACTTCAGCAGTGCCGGAGGACAGGCTGTTACCTGAGTTAGAGGCTAGGGATAGTGAGGCTAAGGATAGTGAGGCTGGGGATAAATTAGATTAGGTTGGAATTTGTGGCTTGAAAAATCCTCGCCATCAAGCGAGGATTTTTTATTGAGCATCCTGCTTCTGTTAGCTTTGGTTCGTTGACACCCTGATATGATATAATTTTACTTAGTTAGCTTCCTGAGCAATGAGAGATAAGGAACTAAAGACACGGATAGTGTCAGGTAAGCCCAGTGTTGACGATGTTTCCTTAGATACTAACCTTCGCCCCAGGCGTCTTCGTGATTTTATAGGGCAGGAGAAGGTTAAGGGTAATCTCGAGATAGCTATTGCTGCTGCTCATAAACGCGGAGAACCGTTGGACCATGTTCTTCTTTACGGGCCTCCCGGCTTGGGAAAAACTACATTAGCCTACATTATCGCTGCTGAAATGGGCGTCAATATCAGGGTTAGTTCGGGGCCAGCTATAGAGCGTCCCGGAGATTTGGCAGCTATCCTGACTAATCTCCAAAAAAACGATGGTTTTTTTATTGACGAGATTCACCGACTCAGCCGTCCGGTAGAAGAAATACTTTATCCGGCAATGGAAGATTTTGCCATAGATATAATTATTGGTAAGGGACCTGGTGCCAGGAGTTTACGCTTAAGTTTACCTCGTTTTACTTTGGTTGGTGCTACTACCCGTTTTGCCCTGATGAGCCCGCCTCTGAGGGACAGGTTCGGTGCTGTTTACCGCCTTGATTTCTATGATGAACCGGCTATAAAGGCGATCTTAAAGCGTTCGGCAAGCATTCTCAATATAGATATAGATGAAGTCGGCATTACTGAGATTGCCTGTCGAGCCCGAGGAACACCGCGGGTAGCTAACAGACTGCTTAAGCGAGTACGTGACTATGCCCAGGTAATGGCAGATGGGGTAATTACCGAATCTGTTGCCGTTGAAGCGCTTTCTAAATTGGAGATAGACCGTATTGGTTTGGATGAGATAGACCACAAGGTCCTGCGTACTATAATCAAGAAATTCGACGGTGGGCCAGTCGGACTAGAAACAATCGCAGCTTCTATCAGTGAAGAAGCAGATACAATAATGGATGTTTATGAGCCTTATCTTCTTCAATTAGGATTCCTAGAGCGGACACCTCGGGGTAGAGTGGCTACCAGGCTTGCCTGCGAACACCTGGGAGTTGCTTATAAGAGGGGGCAGTCACCTCAGGCAAGCCTCTGGTAAGGGTTACTAGGTGTTTTTCCTTTCCTGTTGCTGGCCAGCAGCATAAAAGAGCCGTCGGACTTGAAGTACAATGAGCTTTAGAAGCGGATTTGCTAGCCTGCTCATTTTGACCGCTTTATTGCCATCATCGGCTTGCCAGCAGCCATCTGACATGGCTATGGTGATCAAAGTTATCGATGGCGATACTATTGTTATTGATGGTGGTTATCATGTGCGTTATATTGGCATCGACTCTCCCGAGAGCGATGAATTCTATTGCTTGGAAGCGAAACAGGTGAATGAAGACCTAGTAGCAGGCAAAAAGGTTAGGCTGGAAAGAGATATTTCTGACAAAGATAGCTATGGAAGATTACTGCGCTACGTTTATGTTGGCGACAACTTTATCAATGCCGAGATGGTAAGGCAAGGTTGTGCCTGGGCTGTAGCCTATCCCCCGGATGTTAAATATCAGGTCTATTTGGAAGCCATGGAAAAAGAAGCCAGACAAACAAAACGGGGATTCTGGAGATAGAGATAACCTTTTTTCTTTCCCTTGCTGGTTTTGTGGAATAGAGTTAACGAGTGGATTTATTGGACAGCTTTAGCGGTTTCTGGTTAGCCTCTCTTATTCTTCGGTCCAGGATTGCCGGACCAAGAAGAAGTAGTAAGGCCAGCAAAATGAGAAATAGCCAGCCGCCGAAGCTAATAGCACTCTTGCCTCCCAAAGCCATTATCACCAGGATCAGTATGTCTAGGGTTAATAGAGCTCCGACTTTGGCCCAGCGCTGTTTGATGCGGATGAAAGTGGCTACAGTCAGCGCCAATGCTGCGAAGCTCAAAGCAATTAGAGTGGCGGATTCATAAAGTTGTTCGTGCCACATGAGTTTATCTTCGAATTCTAGCGCTAGCATCCAACCTAAAACTGTAGGAATTGGAAGTAACATGAGTGATGCAAATAGCCAGTCTTTCTTTATGGTTTGCTTGGTTACGGAGAATATGATGAGCAGAGCTAAGGGAACGTAAGCAGTGGCTGCGAACCAAGCCCAGTTGCCAGGTAAATATATCAATAGGATGCCAACGGCTATCACTGGAATTAGGCAATAACCCAGCCAAGGGAATAGCCAGGCTGGCTTGCTGTGAAACCAGCCATAGATTACAGAGCCGACAACTGCAACTAAGATTCCAAGTAGCCAAAGGGTGTTTTTCCAGCAATGCAGAGCGAAGAGCGCGGCAACTAAAAGATGGGGCAGAGCGGCGAAAAAAGCTTGACGCCAACTACCCTGACTATATACTTCGTATATTTGCCGAGCGACAAGTTGGGGAGCACCCATGAGCCGAGTTGCGGTTGCAGTTGCCTCTTCCTCGGAGAGTCCAGATTCTATTAATTCGTGGCTTTTATCTTCAAGGTGTGCATGAAGCTCTCGTACCACATCGCTTTCGATTGTGGGCTCAAGCCTTAGGTAGTTTTTGAGGCTATCTGTATAGTTCAGCTTAGTTGGCATTGCTTGTTAACCAGTTACTGGTTGCATGATTAAAGCCACAGCCGTAGAAAAGTCTTGCCAGATAGCTAATCTTTCAGCCAGGGCTTCTTGCCCCTTTTGTGTTATGTAATAGTAGCGCCTTTCTTGGCTGCTTGACAGTTGCTGCCATTTGCCCTGAACAAGCCCGGCCTTTTCAAGGCGGTGGAGAGCTGGATAGAGAGTACCTTCCTTGAATTGAAAGTAGCCATTGCTTCTTTTTTGTAGTTCTTTTATGATTTGGTAGCCATACATTGGCTGATGGTTGATCAAACAGAGAAGCAAAGAGTCGGTGCTGCCTTTGAGCAATTCGCGTTCGTAATGCATATTTTTACACCTCGCTTAACACGTCAGGCTTAGTTTTAAGGATAGCATCAACAGGTGTTACCGTCAAGTCGGCAGCTTTATTTGACAAAAGCGATTTTTAGCTGTATATTATCTATAGTTTTTATCCTCTGGTGGTTAGAGCGAGGTGGAACCACCCGTTCCCATCCCGAACACGGAAGTGAAACGCCTCAGCGCAGACGATACTAGGGGGGCAACTCTTTGGGAAAATATGCCACTGCCAGGGGGTTTTTCTAAACCCCTTGAAAGAAAATTTTCTCTCTGCGGCACACGGTATCAAGATTATCCTGAAGCTTTGACACTTCAAGCCAAACGTCTTATAATTTTAATTGGCGGTGTAGGTTGAGCGAGCATAAAGAGGTATAAAGGACAAGGACACATATGGCCAGCAGGTTTGAGAAATTTTCAGAGAGAGCTCGTCGAGCCCTAACCCGTGCCCAAGAGGAAGCTCAACGTTTTGGGCATAATTACATTGATACTGAGCACATATTGCTAGGTTTGATAGCTGAAGAGGATAGTGTAGCCAGCAAAGTCCTAGCTAACTTGGGTATACTTCCGAATAAGATACGAGCTGCTGTGGAGTTTGTGGTGGGGCGGGGAGAGAGGTCAGCAATCGGCGAAGTCGGGCTTACTCCTAGAGCAAAAAGGGTGATTGAACTTGCGGTTGACGAAGCTCGTCGATTGAACCATAGCTATATAGGCACTGAGCATCTCCTGTTAGGTCTGTTGCGTGATCGTGAGGGTGCAGCGGTTGGTGTTTTGGAGAGCTTTGGTATTACCTTCGATAAAACTCAAGCTGAGATAAACAATGTTCTAAGCCAGAGCTCATCTCAGCCCCGTGCTGTTGCCCGGGGCACTGGTCGGACACCGGTCTTAGACCAGCTTGGTATTGACCTGACTAATGCAGCTCGGGCTGGGAAACTTGACCCTATTGTTAACCGTAACAAGGAGATTGAGCGAGTTATCCAAATACTCAGCCGTCGCACGAAGAACAACCCGGCGCTTATAGGTGAACCGGGTGTTGGCAAAACAGCGATTGTTGAAGGTCTGGCACATCGAATAGTGGCAGGCGAAGTCCCTGAGACGCTGCAAGGCAAACGGCTGGTGACTCTTGATATAGGTTCGTTGGTAGCTGGCACGAAATATCGTGGTGAATTTGAGGAAAGACTTAAGAAGGTCATTGACGAGATAAAAGGTGCCGGCAATTGTGTGGTTTTTGTTGATGAGTTACATACTATTGTCGGTGCCGGTGCCGCCGAGGGTGCTGTTGATGCCTCCAATATCTTGAAACCGTCGTTGTCACGGGGTGAGCTTCAGTGCATTGGTGCTACCACATTGGATGATTATCGCAAGTATATTGAGAAAGACGCTGCCTTGGAGCGTCGTTTTCAGCCGGTAATGGTGACTGAGCCGACTGTGGAGCAGACTCTGGACATACTGCGAGGCATTAAGGTGCGTTATGAAGAGCATCACAAGTTAACTATAAGTGATGAGGCTTTGCAGGCTGCAGCTTCTTTAGCCGCCAAGTATATACCTGACCGGTTCTTGCCTGATAAGGCTATTGATTTAATGGATGAGGCTTCATCTCGAGTGCGCATAATGCGAGGTGGGGTGCCTATCGGTTTGACTGAAGCCAGACGGGCCCTGGAGACTGTACGCAGGGACAAAGATACTGCCATTTCTTCTAAAGAGTATGAGTATGCTGCCGAGCTGCGTGACCGTGAAGTACAGTTGGTGGACAAAATCAATGGTCTGGAACAGAAGTGGCAGGCGGAGCAGCAACAGGAAAAGCAGGTCGTGACTGAGGAAGATATAGCTGAGGTAGTCAGTATGTGGACTGGAGTCCCCGTAGTACGTTTGACCACTGATGAAACCAGCCGACTGCTGCAGATGGAGGAGGCGTTGCACCGACGCATTATTGGCCAGGATGAGGCTATAAATGTTGTGTCTAAGGCGGTGAGGCGTGCCCGAGCCGGCTTAAAGGAGCCTCGTCATCCTATTGGCAGTTTTATTTTCCTGGGACCAACGGGTGTGGGCAAAACCGAGCTGGTAAGAGCTCTAGCCGAGTTCATGTTCGGCAGTGAAGATGCTATGGTCCGCCTCGATATGTCTGAGTTTATGGAGCGACACACCGTGGCTCGACTGGTTGGTGCTCCTCCCGGATATGTGGGCTATGACGAGGGGGGACAACTGACCGAGGCAGTGAGGCGAAAGCCCTATTGCGTGATACTGCTCGATGAGATTGAGAAGGCACATCCTGATGTTTTCAATATATTGCTTCAGATTTTTGATGATGGTCACCTGACCGATGCTAAAGGGCGCAGGGTTGATTTCCGTAACGGTATAGTGGTCATGACTAGCAATGTGGGTGCCAAACATATAAAAGGTGTTATGAGCATCGGCTTTGCCGCCCGGACCGATGAAGAAAAGAATCGCCACACTGAATACGAGAAGATGAAGGAAAAAGTTCTTGCCGAGTTAAAGACGACCTTTCTACCTGAGTTTCTAAATCGCATTGATGAAGTGGTCGTTTTCCATTCTCTCAGTAAAGAACAAATCCGTCAAATCGTCGATCTTATGCTTGGCCAGGTGGCTAAGTCGGTAGGCGAGAAGAATCTGAAACTGGAAATCACCGATGCTGCCCGTGATTTTCTGGGTGAAAAGGGCTACGACCCGACTTTTGGAGCACGGCCTCTGCGCCGTGTGATTCAGAATGAGGTTGAGGATAAGCTTTCTGAGGCCCTACTCCGTGGTGAGTTCAGCCCCGGCGATACTTTGAATGTAGACTATGACGGTGAAAAGATTGTGATTCGAGCCGCTGCTGGAGCCTTATCAGGGGAGGGGGTAGCAAAAGAACTGAATTGAACCGTGTAATTCCAGCTTCTCGATAGTCTGATTCTACTTAGGGCGGGACTAACCATAGATTATTGACCCCCGCCCTTTTTAATATTCAAATCTGTTGCTCGGCGGTTTTGGCATTGATTGAAGGGTTGATAATTTGAATAAGCCTAAATCCAAGACTGTCTTTGTCTGCCAGCAGTGTGGTAAGGAAAGTCCGAAGTGGTTAGGCCGTTGTCCTGGTTGCCAGGAGTGGAATAGCTTTGTAGAAACTGTTGTCACCGCCTCCAGCCAAGTAGCTACTTGGCTGTATTCAGAGGAAAGCGCCCCACGCGAGCTTTCCAAACTGAAAACTGAGGCATATCCCCGGCTGAATTTTCCTTTTACTGAGTTCAATCGTGTTCTGGGTGGTGGTCTGGTGTCTGGTTCCTTGGTGCTTGTCGGTGGTGACCCGGGTATTGGAAAGTCTACACTTTTGCTTCAAGCCTCATCGGCAGTGGCTGAGAGAGGAGACAGGGTGGTATATGTTTCCGGTGAGGAGTCACCACACCAGCTTAAGCTCAGGTCGGAACGCCTTGGAATAGGTGGTGACAGACTTTATATTCTTCCCGAGACTAATCTTGAGGCTATTTTGGGGCGCTTGCAAGAACTGTCGCCTAATTTGGTGGTTGTTGATTCTATCCAAACTGTCTATATAGAGGAACTAACCGGAGCGCCAGGTAGCGTTGGCCAAATACGGGAATGCACTTTAAGGCTTATGCGATGGGCAAAACGAGCCGGAATTCCAGCTCTTATCACCGGACATGTCACCAAAGACGGGGCTATTGCCGGCCCCAGAGTATTAGAGCACATTGTCGATGTGGTTCTTTATCTCGAAGGGGAGACATTTAGCAGCTATCGGATATTAAGGAGCACCAAGAATCGCTTTGGTTCCACAAATGAAGTCGGCGTTTTTGAGATGAGCGGTGGGGGTTTAATAGAGGTGGCTAACCCGTCCGAAGCTTTTTTGGCTTCACATCGCGATGGAGCAGTTGGTTCGGCTGTGGTGTCCACCTTTGAGGGAAGCCGCCCTCTGCTGGTGGAAATACAGGCTTTAACCAGTCTAGCTAGCTTCGGTCCTCCGCGACGCATTGCCAATGGGGTTGACTTTAATCGGTTGCTCTTAATAGCCGCTGTGCTTAGCCGGCGTGCTGGTGTTAACCTTTCCAATCAAGATATTATAACCAATGTTATCGGTGGTATGCGGATTGGTGAGCCGGCTGCCGACCTGGGCATTGCTCTGGCGATTGCGTCGAGTCACCGGGATGCTCGGGTTGCCCCGGGGCTTGTAGCTCTTGGTGAGGTGGGGTTGAGCGGTGAGATTAGAGCTGTGCCTCAGTTGGAAAGGCGAATTGCTGAAACGGCCAGATTGGGCTTTAAGCGTTGCCTCATCCCTGAAACCTCATCCAAGATTTCGTCCGCTGTGAAAGGCGTTGAGCTTTTGACAGCAAGCACTGTAGCTGAAGCCCTCCGGCTGGGTCTTGTCAGGACGCCGAAGAAGTGAGTGTATCCAGGTGAAGAGCCGCATGTCTCAAACGGGAGTTGTCATTGTTGGAGCCGGCAGCAGCCAGCGAATGGGGACGGACAAAGTCTTTATGCCTTTGGCTGGAAAACCTTTGCTAGCCTGGTCAGTAGATGTCTGCCAAAGTTGTGTGCTGGTCAGCCAGATAGTAATCGTTTTAAATGAGACTAAGTTGGATTTGGGGCAGAGATTAGTCGCTGAAAGAAGCTGGTCTAAAGTAGTGGAAGTTTGCCCAGGTGGTAGTCGGCGACAGGACTCTGTCAGGCAAGGGCTCAATGAACTTGATGGTTGTGACTGGGTGGTCATTCATGATGGAGCACGCCCTTTCTTGACGTTGGACTTGATTCGTGATGGTCTGGAGACAGCTCAGGCAACTGGGGCAGTGGTAGCGGCGGTTCCGGTTAAGGACACCGTTAAACTCGGTGGCAGCGACATGATGGTCAGGGGAACGCTCAATCGTCAGGAGTTATGGGCGGTGCAGACGCCGCAGGTTTTCCGCTTTGATATAATAACTAAAGCTCATGAGCAAGTAACAGGTGATGTTACCGACGATGCTAGCATGGTTGAGCAGCTGGGATACAAGGTGAAGCTTTATATGGGGTCTTATGACAATATAAAGATAACCACTCCTGAAGATTTGGCTTTGGCTGAGGTTATGGCGAGGAGAAAGTAGCCTGATGCGAGTCGGAATTGGGTATGATGTACATACGCTAGTACCGGGGCGCAAGCTGATTCTAGGTGGAGTGAAGATTCCGTTTGATAAAGGGCTCTCAGGCCATAGTGATGCTGATGTGTTGACACATGCCGTAATGGACGCTCTGCTTGGTGCTGCAGGGCTCCGAGATATTGGCAGCCAGTTTCCATCTGAAGACCCTAAATATAATAATATTTCCAGCCTGGTTTTGCTGGACGAGGTTAATAAGCTGCTCAAGGCGAAAGGTTTTAGAGTTGTAAATGTTGATGCGGTTGTTGTTGCTGAGCAACCTAAAATATCGCCTTTTGTTGAGGACATGCGTGGTCGCATCGGTCGGACTCTGGGAGTTGATTTAGGGCAGGTTATGGTCAAGGCAACTACCACTGATGGCTTGGGTTTTGCTGGCAGGAGAGAGGGGATAGCTGCTTATGCCGTAGCTCTGGTGGACGAGTTATGAAGTTCATTAGGAACATCAGGAAGGATGTACAAGCGGTCTTTGAGCATGACCCGGCAGCGAGGAACGTTTTCGAGGTCTTTTTCGCCTACCCCGGCTTTCATGCCCGGCAGTTTCATCGCCTGGCTCATACTCTCTGGAACTGGCGTGTTCCCTTTTTCCCTCGCCTGATTTCGCACCTCGGTCGTTTTTTCACCGGAATTGAGATTCACCCCGGAGCTAAAATCGGGGAGGGCTTTTTTATTGACCATGGTATGGGGGTTGTAATCGGGGAGACATCTGAGATTGGCGACAATGTTGCCGTGTACCAGGGAGTTACTCTGGGTGGCACGAGCTTATTGAAAAAGAAGCGACATCCCACTCTGGGCAACAACGTGGTTGTGGGCGCCGGGTCGAAGCTTATTGGAGCCATCACCATCGGTGACAATGTAAAGGTCGGCGCTGGTTCTGTGGTGATAACTTCGGTGCCAGCTAATGCCACTGTTGTCGGTGTGCCCGGTCGAGTGGTTGAAATCCGCAATCCTGATACCGATACCGTGGAGAAATTGCCTGACCCGGTTTGGGAAAAGCTTGAGAGTCTGGAAAAAAAGGTTGCTGAGCTGGAGAAAGCTTTGAAGGATAAGCGGCCTAAGACCAGGACGGCTGCTAAACGTTCACCTCGGAGAAACTAGATGAAAGTATTTAATACGCTGTCGGGGCAGAAAGAAGAGTTCCGTCCCAAGGGGAAAGCGGTTAACATTTATGTCTGCGGAGTCACCGTCTATGATGATTGCCATATCGGGCATGCCATGAGCTATGTGCTATTCGATGTCATCCGGCGCTATCTCGAGTTCAAGGGTTATAAGGTGAAGCATGTCCAAAACTTTACTGATATTGATGACAAGATAATAAATCGGGCCAACCAGTTGGGGGTTTCGTCATCGGAGCTGGCTGAGAAATATATTGACGAATATTTCAAGGATATGGATGCTTTGAACATAAAGCGAGCCCATGTTTATCCCAAGGCGACTGAGGAGGTACCCAAGATAATCGAAGTGATACAGGGCTTGATAACCAAGGGATATGCCTATGAGTCCGATGGCAGTGTCTATTTTCGAGTGAAAAAATTTCCCGGCTACGGCAAGCTGTCTCATCAAGCTCTAGATGACATGATATCCCGGGGTTCTGCTGAGGAGGGCGAGAAAGAGTACCCGCTGGACTTTGCCGTATGGAAGGCAGCCAAACCGGGCGAACCTTTCTGGCCAAGTCCCTGGGGTCAGGGCAGACCGGGATGGCATATAGAGTGCAGCGCTATGGCGTTGAAATACCTGGGCAAAAGCCTTGATATTCATGGTGGTGGCCAGGACCTTATCTTCCCTCACCACGAGAATGAGATAACCCAGTCAGAAAGCTTCACCGGGGTGGCACCCTTTGTCAGGTACTGGCTGCATAATGGGCTGTTGCAATTGGGCGAGAATAAGATGAGCAAGTCTCTGGGTAACCTGATAACTGTAAAACAAGCCCTGGAGCGCTGCAGCCCCGATGCCATTCGCCTATTTATTCTCGGCTCCCATTACCGCAGTCCGCTGACTTATAGTGAAGAGACGCTGAAAGCTGCCGAGACTGGCATGGAGAGGCTGCGACAGGTTATCAGGGAGGAAGGAAAGGTTGGCGGCAAGGCTGTGCTTGATGCTGAGCCGTTAAAGCGCCGGTTTGCCGACAGCATGAATGATGACTTCAACACCGCCCAGGCGGTGGCAGTGCTTTTTGACTTGGCTCGAGAGATCAACCGGGCGCGTGAAGAGGAATACGATGTAACCGGTGCTCTGAATGCCTTGACAGAATTGGCTGGGGTGCTCGGTTTCACGCTGGAGGAGCCGGCGAGGCCGCCGCTTGAGGCTGAACCTTTCGTGGCACTTCTAAGCGAACTCAGTCATGAGTTTCGTCTGGCACCAAGGCACGACCCTACGATGAAAGTCGAGCAGCTTATTCAGCTACTGATTGAGACCCGTGAAGAGTTACGCCAAGCCAAACAATGGCAACTGGCTGATATGGTACGGCAGCGTCTAAGCGACCTGGGAGTGGCTCTGGAGGATACGCCCCAGGGCACAGTGTGGAAGCGGATATTATAGCTCTCCCTCTGTCATTCTGAGCGAATCGAAGAATCTCGTCCAAGGTCAAGTCCACGAGCTGATTTTTTGTGACCTGCAATAGAGGGAAACAGCAGTTTGCCTTTTCTATGCTAATAGATTACTCCAAACAGCTGCTCCCCACAAAGCACCTATGAACGCAAATAACACTCCGAGCACTATTGCCACGGCACCCAAAACAGTACTACCCCTGACAATACCTATGACTCCAAATGCTAGTGCGACCGCACCAAAAATAATTGGGAAGAAACCCAATGACAAAACTGCGAACACAACCCCTAAAGCGCCGAAGATTGTACCTCGTCGTTGTTGCTCATAACTACGTGATTGTTGTATTTGCTGTTGATTGACTGGCGGCGGTTGTGTTTGCTGTATCGGCCAGTTTAGAGACGCTCCACAATTGCCGCAGAACCTCGCCCCAAAAGCAACTGTAACTCCGCAGCTAGGACACTGGTACCACTGCTGCATCTTACCAACTCCTGCCTATTTGCTCTCGACCGTACGCTAGGACTTAATTCCGTGGCTCAAGCGCTTCTTTAACCCAAACCCCGTCTTGAACCCACCTTCTTATCGTTCGCCTCAATTCTATGCAATTGCGGCATAGCTTAGTTCCCTTCCTCTTCCTGCGCGACTTAAATTTCCTGGTGCAAAACTCACATTCGTACCAAATCTCAGCCATCTCAAGCTCCTGTTTATTTAAACCACTACTGTGTGTCTAGCACAATCATAGATCATGCTAAACAGAATTACAATACCCTGTCTGACATCCCAGCCAAAGCCACGAGGTTTTAGCCTCGTGGCTACACCGGTTTGTGGGCGTAGTTAGATGGTGACAACCCTACCGGTGTTGTTGAAGAAGAAATTGTCGCCGAACTCCTGAAACAACCTGGCTGCTGCCGGCAGCCCGGTGCAGTGGGATACGCCGATTTTCTCAACCCCCAGCCTCTTTAGTTCGGCAATAGTAAGGTCTAATTGTTCCCTGGAAGCATGCATAAGGTGAGTCCCGCCGATGACCATGTGTACGCGCTCCACGCTGGTTATTTTCCGGGCATGATGTATCGTGTTTATCATGCCCCTGTGCCCGCAGCCTAAAATGACCACCAATCCCATCTCAGCTTTGACGATGAGGGCGAGGTCATCCTTTAGCGGGTCGGGGCGAAGCTTGCCGCTTTCCTTTACAAGGAGCTCGGAGTCAATCTTCTCGTATTCAGTGTGCATAGGTATTTCGCCGGTGGTGACGATGTTATCGGTAAGCCAGACCGGCTTCTCGACAAGCTTGAAGGAAGCCCCCCAGTTCTCCAGCGCTTCTCTAGGATAAGGTATACCTGCATATTGCTCCTGCTTGCTGAAGGTGCGAGAGTACTTGGCAGCCCAGATGTCAGGGTGAGCGATTACCTCGATGTTCTTTCTCATTATGTTCAGCACATGGCGAAAGCCGCCGGTATGGTCGCGATGTCCGTGGCTTAAGACTAGCTTGTCGACTTCAGATAAGTTTATGCCCAGTAGAGCCGCGTTATGTGTGACAGATATATCCAGCCCTGTATCCAGCAGGACTTTATAGTTGTCTACTTCTACCAGAACGCTCAATCCCCACTCGGCCAGCAGCCCAACTCTGCCGGCAGTGTTCTCGGTCAATGTGGTAAGTTTAATCTGCATTCTATTTCAACTCACCTCCAGCTTTATTTCTTGTCCCACCTTTACGCCCAGAAAGGCGGCGGCATTACCGCTTTTGAGTGATATTTCCAGGTAGTCGCTGCTGCCGATGATGGCTGCCAGGCCTTCTTTCTCGGCGTAGAACTGGCTTATGCCGTGTATTTGCTTGTTGCCGATGGCTACAGTAATTTGCTCTCCCGGCAAATCGCTGCTCCTGATATTGGTAATCAGGTTACCGAAATTATCTATGTGAAGGACACGGCCGATTAAGTCCCCCTGGGCATTATGGTATGGTCGGGGTATGGTGAAGGCATAAACATGACTCAGGCTGTCTCCGAATTTGTACATAGGCACACCCAGGGAGAGATGGGCGCCAACTGGAGCGAAAATGTCCCGCCCGTGAAAGGTGGTGCTAACTGGCTTATGCCAGAAATCCGGGTTGGTGATAGCCATTGCCTCAAGCCTGGCTCCGAGTTTTCTTGGCTCGGGTTTGATGGCTGTTTGAGAAGCCGGCTTAGCCGGCGTCTTGTCCAGCTCGTCTACTATGTAGCTCAGTATGCCGTTATCCGGCGCCACAAAAAAGTTTGTCGAAGTTTTCAGTATGATGGCTTTCCGCTGGCTGCCGACGCCCGGGTCAACTACGGCCAGATGTATTGTGCCTTCAGGGAAATAATGGTAGGCGGTGCTGAGAATGAAGGCTGCCTGTAGCACATTCTGTGGCTCGATAGAGTGGCAGATGTCAACGATGACCGCCTTCGGGTTGATGGTCAGTATTACCCCCTTCATACTGGCCACGTAAGCATCACCGGCGCCGAAATCGGTGGTCAAAGTGATGACCGAAGCCATGCTGCCTTTCTGCCGCTGTTGCTAGGCACTGGCGTAGACAACCCAGATGGAAATGATTACGAACAGAATAGTTAAGGCGATAGTGAACTGGAACAGGCTTTTTTCCACGCCCCGCCGTGTCCGGTAGACGGCATCTGGCTGCCCGAATATGCCTCCCAGCCCGCCGCCGCGCACCTGCAGCGTAATTACGATAATTAAGGCTGCAGCTACCACAATCTGGGCAATAAGTAGATAATTAAACATTCTATTTCCCTCCGAGCTTATGTAGCAGGATTTCCTTTGCCGTGGCGGGATTCGCCCGCCCTTTGCTGGCTTTCATCACCTGGCCGATTAGAAACGCCAGCGCCTGCTCCTTCCCTGACGCATAATCAGAGACCGCCTGGCTGTTGGCGGCTATCACCTCGGCCACTATTTTCTCGATTTCCTCCGAGCTGCTTATCTGGCTCAATCCCTTCTCAGCTACGATGTCGCCGGCCTTCTTGCCGCTGGTGAACATCTCCTCAAAGACCGCCTTGGCTGTCGGACCGCTGAGAACCCCTTTATCGGCTAAGTCCAGCATCTCCGTCAGATGCTTCGGGCTGACCCTGGTATCTTCGATGCTGGTATTGGTGGCGTTGAGCATTCGGAGAAAGTCCCCCAGCAGCCAGTTGCTTACCGTCTTTGCCTTCTTAGGCAGGTCGGCTCCGTTTGAAGAGCCAACCAATTTAATGCAGTCCTCGAAATAGTTAGCCATGGCTTTGGATTCCACCAGCAGGTTAGCATCATACAGTGGCAGCCTGTACTGAGACATGAAGCGGTCCCGCCTGGCGTCGGGCAGCTCGGGCAGGCGAGCTTTGATTTCCTCCACCCATTTCTGGCTGAAGACCATTGGTGGCAAGTCGGGCTCCGGAAAGTAGCGGTAATCGTGTGCATATTCCTTGCTTCGCTGGCTCACGGTTATGCCTTTCGGCTCCACCCAACCGCGTGTCTCCTGTGTAAGTTTACCGCCTTTTTCCAGCACCTCGTGCTGGCGTTTAGCTTCGTAGTCCAGCGCCCGGTAGACAGCTTTAAAGCTGTTCATGTTCTTGACCTCTACCTTGGACAGATACTCCGTGGTACCCCTGGGGCGTATACTGATATTGGCATCGCACCTGAAGCTGCCCTCCTCCATATTGCCTGTGGACACGCCCAGGTACTGGAGAATAGTGCGCAGCTTCATCAGGTAGTGCCTGGCCTCCTCCGGCGAGCTGATATCCGGCTCGCTGACGATTTCCATCAGCGGCACGCCGGAGCGGTTGACGTCCACCAGGCTGTAAGTCTCGCCCTCCGGCGAAGTGCAGTGAGTCAGCTTGGCCACATCCTCCTCCAGGTGAACGCGTGTAATGCCGATTTTCTTTTTGTTGCCGTCGAGGTCAATATTCAACCAGCCCTGCTTACTCATAGGCGCGTCGTACTGTGAAATTTGATAGCCCTTCATCAAGTCGGGGTAAGGATAATTCTTGCGGTCGAACTTGGCATGTTCGGCGATGGTGCAGTTAAGGGCTAACGCGGTCATCACCGTATATTCTATCGCCTTCTCGTTGATTGTGGGCAGCACGCCTGGCATACCCAGGCATATGGGGCAGACGTGAGTGTTGGGCGGAGCGCTGGCATAGTCAGAGCTGCAGGAGCAGAACATCTTGCTCTTGGTCAGCAGCTGGGCATGCACTTCCAGCCCGATGATAATCTCATAGTCCACGACTGGTTAGTATAGCAGTCCAGGTTCCACGAGGCAAACGAATAACGGCCGCGTGAGACGCAATATTAAACAAAATGACGAAAAGTGTGATAAATCTAGCCAAGTATGTATTGAAACACAAAACTATAATTGCTATTATAAACAGTAGGAAGAAGTGAGAGAAATGAAGTCAACTCATAGTTTTATAGATTTGTTCTGCGGTATTGGCGGATTTAGAATTGCTGCTGAAAGTCTGGGGTGGGATTGCGTTTACTCGTGCGACATAGACAAAGAAGTTCAACGAACTTACGAAGCTAATTTCGGTGAGAAGCCAACTGGAGATATCAAGCAAGTAGACGAGAATTCTATACCTGACCACGATGTGTTATTTGCGGGTTTCCCTTGTCAACCTTTTAGCATAATCGGTTCAATGAATGGTATGAGTGATACGAGGGGAACGCTATTCTTTGATATCGCTAGAATCCTAAAAGCGAAACAACCGTCTTGGTTTGTTTTGGAAAACGTAAAGCAATTAGTCGGGAACGATAAGGGGAAAACGCTTAAACGCATCTTGTCAATAACGATGTCTTTGGGCTACGAAGTAGACTGGAGAATATTAAATGCCCTTGATTTTGGATTGCCTCAAAAAAGAGAGAGGGTTTTCATTGTTGGAAACAACAAGAAGATTCCATTTCAGTTTCCGCAAGGCGGTTATCAAATGAAACCTCTTTCGGAAATACTTGAGGAGTCAGTCCCAACTAAATATTACGTGTCAGAATCGATGCGACAAAAACGGCGTTCTTCTCACGAAAGCAAATTCTACCCATCTATTTGGCACGAAAACAAGGCAGGGCATATAAGTTCATATCCATACTCCTGTGCTTTGAGGGCGAATGCTTCATATAATTACCTTCTAGTAAATGGAGAAAGAAGACTGACTCCACGAGAGCAATTAAGATTGCAGGGATTCCCTGATTGGTTTATGCCCATAAGCAATGACTCTGAAATTAGAAGGCAAACCGGTAATGCGGTAGCGGTACCGGTCGTGAAAGCGATTGTTCAGCAAATAGTAATGGCTGAAGAGAACGTTAATGAATATGAGACCTCGCATAAGGAGAAGGCAGCGAGCAGAGCCGCCCTATCCCTTGAACCAATTCCCTCATGATTTTGCCTTTTTAGTTGGCAAGCAGATAATCTATATGCTTGCCACTAAAGCGCAACCGAGCTTAGAAGGTTCTGAGTGGGAACAAGTATTCGCCAATGCTATAAACGGCGAATGGAAACCTAGTCCAGTAGGTCTGGATGATATTGTAAAAGGCAACTGCGCTTGGGGCGCAAAATCGGTTAAGAACATTCATCCATTTACCGCTTCGAGCGTAAGACTTATATCCGGCAGAAACAATCCTGAGTATTCGTTTGGCTTTATTGCAGATAATGATAATGACATTGGCAAACAAGTGCTGGATATATGGAACGCACGCGTTGACGAAATCCGCAATAAATATGCACACGCACGTAATGTTGTTTTGATTAAGGGCTTGGATTGGTCTGAATATGCGATTTTTGAATTAGAAACGTTGCGATACCAACCAGAGCTTTACCAATGGAGAAGAAATAGAAATAATAATCTTGAGGGTCATGATAAGGAAAGCGGAAATCACCGTTTCACTTGGCAGCGTCACGGCTCGCAATTCACAATAATAGAAGATGTCCCTGCTGAGAGACTGAAAATGCGTATTCGTATTCCTCCTGTTTCGAGCATTGACCAGTTATTAGACGCGATAGGTTTCGACTCGAGTTGGGTTCAAGTAGTGCAATAGTCGTGGATAAAGTCTCAGTATCGAAACGAAGCGAGATAATGAGAGCGGTAAAAAGCCGCGATTCAAAGATAGAGCACGACTTCAGCAGAGAATTGTGGCGGCAGGGTTTCAGATACAGGAAAAACGCTTCTGAATACTACGGGAAACCCGATATTGTACTGAAAAAATATAAAACGGTGATATTTGTTGATTCCTGTTTTTGGCATGGTTGTCCTGAACATTTGAGAATGCCATCCTCTCGGCAAGAATATTGGAACAATAAAATTAGGAAAAACAGAAAAAGGGACTTAGCAGTCAATGAATACTACAAGAATATGGGGTGGGTGGTTATCAGGATATGGGAGCATGATTTGAAAAATAACGCAGATGAAGTGGCTGACAGAACGGTAATTTCGCTGCGTATGTTAGCCAAAACCTCGTCTGATAGCAGAAAGACCACTGACATCAGGAATATCGCCCGGTTGTAACTTGTCCAACTTATCATTGAGCGGCTCCTGTTTTCCAGCAAATAAGTCAACCGCACTTTTCACTGCACATCGGCGTTCTGGAGCACAATTGCACGATTCTGACAAATGTGCAGTTAGCTGACCTAGCATGTGGGATGGGACATGTATCACGCGCCCACCTGACACATAGCAAAGCAGCAGTAATAGCTAGGTCTTGACATGGTCGATTATCACCGTGTAGTATTCTTTCGGAATCGACTCGACCGCAAATAACCGGAGTTCTAGAAAATGAATCTCCGACCTGACGAAATAGATTTCGCATATAAATTCCTCTCTGATCGAGAATCATACCACAATCATAAAGAACAGATGACGTATGTTGGTTTCTTGATTGAAACAGCGTTTTTCGCAGCCATCATGACATTCAACTGGAGGGAGGCTCTTGCATGTCCTCAGTGGATGCTCGTTCTTATCATCCCATTTTGGGTGTCTATACATGTTTTTGTTAGATGGCAGCTTCGCCTCCGCCGATTTGCTGCCCTGCAGGTCGCTGCGGTTCTTAGCGTAATATTAAAGAATCTGACCCAAGTCCACGAGGGAAAGACGAAAGGTAACAATCTGCCTGGCAAAGATAAAGGTGGTAATGTTAGTGGATCAAACAGACGGACGTATCCTGCCTGGATTGACTTCTTGATTCCGTGCCCATCCGCACATATTTACTCTGACATAGGCCTTAAAAGCTATCCAACGTGGTACCAAGAACAATTCAAGGATGCAGCTAATCGTGGGACTGGTGCTATGCACGGCGAACACTTAGTAACTTGGAGCAGTTGGCTCATTCTTATCTTTATGATTCTCAGATTAACGCTATTATGATAGCGGCGGCTTGGTTGAACAATAACTCAAATTGTTAAGCATAGTTAGTTTGCGTTGCATGATAATTGTGGCTTGTGCAACACTCATGAAGAAGTGTTGTAACTTCTGCGAACCATCCTAAAGTGAGACACACGGGTTTGACACCATGCGCGATTGCACTATAAGATTCATGATAATCTGTGGACCCCTTTTGTAGTCTTACTTGCCCTGCATATCTATCAGGGGATTCGAAAGCCGGCTTAAAAGGAGAGTCACGTTATGCGGAAAATAAGATTGGGTGCTGGCTCCGGGTGGGCACCATCAGATCCATTGCCGGCATTGGAATTGGTAGACAAGGGACAGGTTGATTATCTGGGGTTTGACCAGTTAGCCGAGCTTACCATGGCTGTACTCCAGATAACAAAGGCAAGAGACCCTAAAAGAGGTTATGTCTGGCAGCATATCATAGATGGCATGAAGCTTATACTGCCACCCGCCCATAAAAAGGGCATGAGGATAATCACCAACGGTGGCGGAGTTAATTGTGAGGAAGCAGCCAACCAGGTATTGAACATTGCTAAAGAGAAGGGGCTGGCTGATTTGAAGGTAGGCATTGTAAGGGGTGATGATGTGTTGAATAAACTCGAGGACTGCAGGAAAAAGGGGTGGAAATTTAACAACCTGGATAATGGTGAAGAAGATATAGACCGTATAAGAGACCGCATTGTCTCCGCCCATGCATATATAGGCTCGGATGGGATTATCGGTGCCCTTGGCGAGGGAGCCAATGTGGTCATAACAGGTAGGGTTTCGGATAATGCTCTTTTTGTAGCGCCTATTATGCATGAGTTTGGCTGGGAGTTTGCAGAGCCTTACTGGGACCTTATCGGTGCTGCGGTGACTGTAGGCCATATAATCGAGTGTGCTAGCTGGTGCTGCGGGCAAAACTCGGTTTTATGGGAGAAGGTACCCAAACCCTGGGCCATAGGCTATCCCATAGCCGAGTTCTACGAGGATGGCACTGCTATTATTACCAAGGTGCCCGGGACCGGCGGGATGGTAAACGAGTGGACTGTTAAAGAGCAACTGGTATATGAAGTCCACGACCCCAGAAATTATGTTATGCCCGATGGTATAGCTGATATGACCACGCTTATGCTTGAAGACCTGGGCGATGACAGAGTGCGGGTGGCAAATATGACCGGTAAACCCAGACCTGATACGCTGAAAGTGCAGATTGGCTACTCGGATGGGTATATTGCGGAAAACTTGACGGTCATAAGTGCTCCCAAAGCCTTAAGCAAGGCAAAGAGGATGGAAGAAGTAGGTTGGGAGAGGCTAAAGCAAATGGGATTGAAACGTGAAAACTTGGAGGTGAGGATTGATTATATCGGAGTGAACTCATTGTTGGGGCCTGTTGTGCCGATTCCAGACGAAGACTCGATAAATGAGATTGGCTTCAGGGTGGCTGCTAAAGCCAAAACGGCGGCTGAGGCGCAAATGATAGTATCTGCGTTCGCTGTGCTCACCGGCACGCCCGTAGGTGTAGGATTCTCGGCTCCGCGTCAGCCCAGGCCTGTAATTGCCCTCTGGCCAACGCTCATACCGCGGGAAGAGGTGCTGATAGATTTTGTTGTGCGGGAGGTGAGTTAGCGTGCCCAAGGTGTTACTTAGAGAACTCGCC